>NZ_JAAGPH010000107.1:0-28884 GCF_017104705.1 Burkholderia sp. Se-20373
CCCGCGGCTGAACGTAAGCGCCCTGCTGCTTCAAGCTCGGCGCTTCAACGCTGAAGGACGGAAAACCGATGAAACATGCGACATCTGTATTTAGCTGGTGCTACGACATCTGAATCCGGGTATGACAAAATCGCGAGCTAAGTAGACGTGTCGCATCTGGGCAAAGTTGAAATGTCGTAGTCCGAGGGATTCGGCGCATGCTGGCGGCGGTTTGAACTGCCGGAGCGCATCGTGGGCCAACCTGGACTGATCACCATGAGCATGCGGGAGCTGGATCGTCTGAAGGTCGTGGAAGTCGTGATCGAGCAGCATCTGGTCATGCGGCAGCAGGATGCAATCGCGATCCGGCCGAGTTCGCCGGGCCGGTGTCCCCGCTATGACGTCACCGTTTCACGACGCACCGGCGATGGTTGTATCCTGACCGCGAAGGATCTCGCGACGCGCATCGATTTGCGCACGCGTCCCGGCAGTCCCACCCGCGTGCCTCGGCCCGTCAGCGCAACAAAGTTGGTCGGACGCTCGGGCATGGAGCGCGCCATTGGAGTCGTCACCGTGAAAATGTCTGCCATTCCGTTCGGCACCACGAACTGGTCGCAGGTCGATCGCGTCGAATATCCGGGCGAACGCGGCGCGGCCTACTGGCGCACGCAAACCTTCGGGACGATTCGTGTCCGCATGGTCGAGTACACGCCGGGCTACCTTGCCGACCATTGGTGTTCGAAGGGGCACATCCTCTTGTGTCTCGAAGGAGAACTGCACACCGAGCTGAAGGATGGCCGATCGTTCACGCTGCTGCCCGGCATGAGCTATCAGGTTGCCGACGACACGGAACCCCACCGTTCGTCCACCGACGTCGGCGCCAAGCTGTTCATCGTCGATTGACGCGCACCGTCGGCTCCACGCGCAGATCAGGCGCGCGTCATCGACGGGACCGCAGCGGTTTTGGCTGGCATCCGCACGAGCGAAACCGCAGGTTTCGGGGGCGCCGTCAAGATCCGCTTGACGGCCGGGCTGAAGAACAGCGCGAGCGTCTCGTCCTCGAACAGCCGGCCGAGCGGGGTCAACCGCAACCCTTCCCTGCCCTCGCAGTCGGCATACGGCTCGAGGATGCCCAGCCCGGCCAGCCTGCACGTCAGCGCCCGATAGCGCGCCGAGAGCTGCGGCTGGCCGACGGCGATCGCGTGCAAGGCGGGATCCTCGACGCGGCCGCTACGCAACCCGGTGGCGTAGGACATCGCCAGCCACTCCTCGTCGTCGATCGCGCGGCCCGTGGCGATCGGGAGGTCGCCGCGCAGCGCGCGGTCGGCGTACGCGCGAACCTGCGTGTCGTTGCGGAACGTATAGCCTCGACAGCCGGACCCCGCCGAACTTGCACCGACGTGCGAATACGACGCCACCCCAACGCCAAGCAGATCGCGCGACGCCGACGTGCGGACCTTCTTGAACGGATCGATATAGTGGTGCGCGCGCACGAAGCGGTTGCCGTCGCACTGGTGATAGCCGAGCGCCTCCATCCCGCGCCAGATCAGCATGCGCCCGAGCAGCGTCGCGAGTTCGTCCTCGAATTCGCCGTGCCGGTCGTCCGACTGATACCAGTCGCCCTGGGGCCGGTCGGCGAAGCGGCCGTGATACCAGGTCAGATGCGCGGGCTGCAGATCCGCGATCGTCTGGAGGTTCCGCCAGACTTCCGCCGGCGACCCCTTGTAAAGCCCCTGGATGAGATCGAGATTCCAGTTGTCGAAGATCGCGCCCGCGATTTGCGCGGCGCGAATCGGCACGTCGCGCTTGTAGCCGCGCCCCGCGTATTTCAGGACGGCGTCGTCGAAGGACTGCACCCCGAAGCTCAGGCGCGTGAAACCCTGCTCCTTCAGGAAATGCAGCTTGTCCTCGCCGCCGGGCGCCGTGATGGTGAGCGGGCTGCCCTCGATGCACACCTCCGCGCCGGGCAGGATGTCGAAGCATGCGCCGATCGTGCGAATCAGGTCGCCCAGCGACGCCTCGTCGAGCACCAGCGGCGTGCCGCCGCCGATATAGATCGACGACAGCGCAGTGCCCGATTGCGCGATCCTGGCGCCCCAGAGCGCCAGTTCGCGCCGGAGCGCGTCGAGATAGCGCGCCACGTCGTCCTCGCTGGTCTGCGATGCCTTGCCTTTGCCCGCATAGTGCTGCACCGTGTAATGGCAAAAGGTGCAGCGCGTCTCGCAGAAAGGAATGTGCACGTAGAGACTGATATCGCCGCCGAAGCCTATGGCGCGCAGGACCGAGCGCGATTCGACCGGCGTCAACGAGTCGATCGGCGGATAGACCGCCACCGAATGGGAGCCGCCCAGCACGCTGCGTCGAATGCCCAGCCCCGCGGCGTGCAGCGCCGGCAGCGCGTCGGGGATGCCGAGCCGGTCCAGCGACGTGCGCGCGTCGTCGAAGGCGGCGGCCTGCGATCGTGCCTCGATCCCTGGGGCCGGTGCATCGGTCGTCATTGAACACGCTCCGCGATGAGGGTGAGGCACACGTCGGCGTGCGGGCCCGGATCCTTGTCCTCGGTGTAGGTCACGTCGAACGGATTGACGATGCGCGGCACGTAGTGCTTGCGCCATGCACTGGCTTTTTCGCCGGCCAACGTCGACACCGTTTGTCCCCACACGCGCTCGGTGACGACCGCGAGGTCCGGGCGATCGAAGGCCTCGCGCATCAACGCGTAGATGTTGTCGAACTGCACCCACGGCTGCCCGAGCCGATCGAGCGGGAGCCGCACCAGCCGATGCGTGACGGCGATTCGACCGCCGACGCGGACGACGCGGGCCATCTCGGCCACCATCGCCGGACCGAGCCCCAGCTGCCAGATCGCGCCCGTCCACTCGTTGACGGCCGCATCGGCCGCCCCGGCGGGAAACGGGATGCGCTGCGCCAGGCCGGCGCGAAACTGCACGTTCAGGTACCCCTGCTCGCAGGCAAAGCGGCGCGCGCGATCGGTCACGCAACGCAGCATCTCGATCGATACGACGAGGCCGTCGGCGCCGACCAGCGGCGAGAGACGGCGCGCAACGCGGCCGTTGCCGCCGCACACGTCGACGACCACGCTGCCCGGCACCAGGTGAAGCAGCTCGGGATGGTTGGGAAGCAGGTCTTCCCGAAGGCGAACGAGCTTTTCCTCGGCCTCGGGTGTCTGGCTGAACGTGTTGTCGCCTTCGAATGACTTCAGCAGCGGCAAACGCCAGCGCAAATAGGCGAGACGGAACCGTGCGGCGATGTCGGACAGCCCTTCCGGACCGGGCGACGACGCATTGCCGAGCAAGACCTCGTCACTCGGCAGGCTGACGATGGAGACATCGCCCAGGATCTCCTCCCACGCACTCACGGCTTGGAAGACACCGAGGAAATCGGCCTCGCTCGCCTCGCCTGCCGGCCAGAGCGCGTCGGCATCGAGCACGAGGCACCAGCCGGAGAACCCCGCCCTTTCGGCCCAGGCCAGCGCGCGAGCGCGCGTTTCCGGGTCGAGGAAGGAACGGTCCGGCGTTATCCGTGCATGCACGGCAATGCCCGCTCGCGTCAACACATCGACGCCCGCGATGGGCCGCTCCGGTGCCGGCCACCGCACATCGTCGACGATCACGCCGGCGCCGAGGCGGCGCAGCGACCGCACGACCTCGGCGTCGCAACGCGGATCGGTCGTCTGCACCACGGTGTCATGCAGACGCAACTGGCCTGCCTGGCGCAGGCGCGCAAGTTCGGCGAAGGTCGGTGCGTGATCGCCGATGTGCGCACAGCGCAAGTGCAGTTGCGGCGCGGTCGATTCAGTCTCGGCACGGGCACGAATGGCGTCGGCCGATGTGGCGTCGAGACGCACGTCGAGGGTGTGGCAAAGCCTCGCCCGGCGGCGCTCCGCGGCGGAGCGGCGCAACTGCGCCAACGCGTCGGCCGACGGGGCGTCCTGCGACGTCACGTGGAGGAAGCCATGCTGGCGCAGCGCGGCGAGCATCGTGTCGATCAGATGCTGATCGTCGAAGCCCTTGCGCAGCGCGCCAACCCGGACTGGCTTGCCCGCGAGTTCGCCAACGAAGTCGGACAGTCCTTCGCCGGGCGGCACGGCCATGCCGACGGCGAAGTGGCCCTGGCACAGAAACGAGTGCCCGTCGATCTCCACGTCCAGTATCTCGACCGCCGGATCGAGCATGACGAACGCATCGCTGCTCAGCGACTCGTCCTGAAAGGCGCCCCGCTCGACGCACCCGCCGGCTTTCTCGCCGACGACCACGCCGAGTTCCGTGAGCCGGTCGACCACCTTGAGCGCCTCGGCTTCGGACAGGCTGCCCAGTACCCGTGCCACGTCGGCGGCTGAATGCGGTGTGGCCAGCAGCTCGAAGATGCGGGCCGATCGCTCGGACAACTCCGCATAAGCCGGCGTGCTGTCCGCATCCGGGAAATAGATCAGCCAATGCCGCGGCGACGCGTTCAGGGCTTCGTCGGGATCGAAGCCATGCGGGTTTTCGATCCACCGCGTGAGATCGTGCCGCGACCGGACAACGACGGCGGCTCGCGACGCGACGAAACGCACGGCCGAGCGATCCGAACCGGCAGTGTCGCGAATCCCGGCCGCGACGGCGGTTGGCCATGCATCGACCGTGCCTTGGCCGAGACGGAGGGCGAGCGCAACCCGCGCCTGATCGATCGCCAACACGTCCTGGTGCGTTGGCGCGTTGAATTCGGGACGCGTCGCGAGATAGGCGACGACGGCGCCGGCGAGGCGCCAGAAATTCGGGCCGTCGTCGGCATAGCCGTTGACGCGGGCGAACGCCGCGCCCACTTCATCGACGTCGAGCCCGCTCATCAACAGAAGATGCTGACTCATCGGCACGCAACCGAGCGCGACGCGAGCGATCCGCACCAGGCTGCGGCGGTACATGCCGACATTGGTCTTCGTTGCGCGCGGTGTCGACGCGTAGTCGTCAACCACGGCCCGCTCGGCGGCGCCGAGGCGCGCGAGTGCCGCGCCATCGGCATGACCGGCGTGCGTGACGATCTCGACGAGACCGTCGTCGCTCAGGATTCGCCGCCACGTGTCCCATACCAGCCTGGCATCCATCCATCCCCCCGTGTTCTAAGAATGTGCTCGCCCGCGGCAACGGCGCTCCCCTCGCAGGGCATCCCGATTGCCGGAAGGTCTGCTCGCAGCGGCCTACTTGATGGCGAGGAATCCCTCGAAACACAGGTACTTCATGACGGTCGTGACGTCGACGAATCCCGCTCGCTTGAGCAGCCCCAGGTTGGCTTCCGTGGAAAACGGCTCCAGGACGCTCTTGAGGCTCGCTGTCTTGTTGAGGATCTCGTCGGCCGAGAAGCCCTCGCGCCGCTTGTAGTCGTTGTAAAGCGACACGATCATGTCCTGGAACCGCGCGTCCGGCGCGCGGACTTTCTCGAAGAGAATGAAGGCCCCGCCCCAGTGCAGGCGCTCGTAGATGCGGTCGAATACGCTCTGCCGGTCCTTCGGCGGGATGAACTGCATGCAATAGAACGAGACGATCAGGTCCGACTTCTCGAAGTCATACAACCGCGCGTCGCCGGTTTCAAGCTCGATGTTGGGCACCTCGACGCAGTGCTGCCGCGCCTTGTCGATCATCGACTCGACCGGATCGATGCCGACCCACCGGATGCCCGGCTTCGACGCATGATGTTCGGCCAGCTTCCGCAGAAGCTGGCCCGTGGATACGCCGATCTCGTAGCAGACGCTGTCGCCATGGCAGAAGAAATCGCTGAGCTGGCAAACCAGGTCGTGCCCGGCATCGTAATACGGCACCGACCGGCGAACGTGGTCGACAAAGGTGTCTGCGACGTTGCCGCCGAACGTCCAGTTCGCCGGCGCGACGTCGATCTCGTGGCCCACTTTCACGCTGCCTCCCGTTGTGTTGTTCTGCGGCTGGCGGGGCCATAGGCGCGGTCCCACGCAGCGCGGCCGCGCTCGAGATCGGCCAGGACGACGTCGATCGAGCGCGCAATGTCGAGGGTCTCTTCGCGGCTGTGCAGCGCCTCGGCTTCGTATTCGAGGATCACCGCGCCGGGGCGCGCGCGAGACAGCACGTCGTCGAGCAAGTCCCACACCGGCTCGACGACCTGAGTGTCGTGCAGATCGTGGTACTGGTCGTCGAACCAGCGGCCGCCGGCCATATGGATGCAGATGACGCGGTCCATCGGGATCGTGTCGAGGAAACGCGCGACCGAATACCCGCTGGCGCCGTGGTTTTGCCCGTTGGCATACAGGTTGTGCAGGTCGAGGTGCAGATAGGTGCCCGACCGCTCGACGACGCGGGCGAGGAACTCCTCCTCCTGCATCTCGCTTCCCGGGCACGTCCGGTAGTAGGCCGCGTTCTCGTGCGCGAGCGGAACGCCGTACAGGTCCTGCAACGCGCGCGCGCGGTCGGCGACCCGGACGACCTCGGCATGCGAGAACTGCAGCGGACTGCTCCACACGTCGCACCACGATGCGTCGCTGTAAAAGCAATGGTTCGAGACCCACGGGACGTTGAATTTCCCGGCGAGGGGCACGTGGCGCCGCACCGCCGGCGTGCTCGCCAGATCATCGAACCCGAAGTCGCCGCCGTAGTTCGAGTGACCGACGAGGGGAAAGCGCGCGGCGACCGCGGACATCATGTCGACCGTCGCCGGCAGCATCAGCCCGGGCCCGTCGAGCGGCGTCATCACGCCATCGAACAGGATTTCCAGCGCATCGAGCGACTGCTCGAGAAACGGAAACCAGCCAATCAGCGACGGATTGAACTGAAGTCCTACACCCAGCGTCGGGACGTTCATGGCGAACTCCTCCGGTGGTCCGCCATGAAGTCCGTACCCGTGCGATGCATGTCAGTTTGCCGCGCACTTTGCCGCATTGGCCGCGCAGTGGGCCGCATTCGCCGCGCATTTGGCGGCGGTCGCGGCGCATTTCGCGGAGGCTGCCCGCGCCACTGCGGCATGGTATGCCGCGGCGCATTTCGCCAGATTCGCCGCGCACTGGGCAGCAAGTTCGGCCGCCTCGGCCGATTGCACACGCAGCTTCTTCACGTCGTCGTTTGCCATTTCATACCCCTTCGCCCGTAGTTGAACACTTTTGATTACACCCACTTCCGACCGACAGCTGAAATCCGTTATAGCAGTTATTTCGCGCAAATCCAGGAATCGATATTTTGAAAATTCATTTCAACGAGATATGGAGTCTTTACATAAATAAAACGCAATACCGGGCGGAATCGCCCGTGCGACAAGGCTCCGCGAGTTTCACAATTTCTTGTCGCTACGATTCTAAGATCAATTTCCCAAAATAAAACAAAGACGAAATTCATTGCGCCAAATAACGGGGCACGCTTCGCGCCGCCGCATTCGGCAAAATTTTTAAATGATTAAATCGATTGAGCGAACGGGGGTATTCAATCGATATTCCACAGGATCCGGCTGACGGGCAGCGCCAAGGCCCACTACGACGGCCTCGTCGCAATCTCGCGGCCCCACTTCACGGAAGACCTGAAGGGCACAACGACTCCCGTGCTCGTGACGCAAGGCGACGACGACCAGATCGTGCCTCATACCGATTCCGGTCTCCCGTCGCCAGGCAGCCTGGCCTTCGGGGGACATCGAGCGAGCGGCATGTCGATGCGAGCCGCTCTCGAACGCATCGAACCGCCAGCCACCCGTCATCATGTCGATTCAAGCGAGAAAAATATTCTGCAATCCTTTTAAATTGGCGCAAACCCCTGCCCCTTGCTCGCCATCACCTCGCTGTATCGAACCACGCTCGAACGAACAGCGGCGCAGCGAGCCCGTTGCTTCCCGCTCGTCACGTTCAACCAGGGAACCGGTTCATGTCGCGTCGCACATTCAGCGCGACGCCCCTACGTTCCGCTTACGACTACCGCAAGCTTTGAAACCTTTCTCGGCAACCCTGCCAAACCTCGATCTAAACATTTTAGATTCCATCAAAAAATATTTGACGCTCTGTTTTCTTCCTTGCTATCTTTTCCCGCAATAAATACCGGCGGGAGCTTGAACGGCGAAAAAATCAAAACCCCGACAAAAAACTTCCATTTTAATTACGTTATTGCGAGGCCGATATCCGGTTCGCAAACCGCGATTACTTCCACCAGGGAAGGATTCTCGATTCACCCTCATCCAGCTTGGCTTCAGGCTGGACCGTTTCTTACGATACGTCGCAACGAAGTCGCCGGCACCCAGGTCGTCTAACGGCATCTCGATATCGCCTTTTTTCGACTCCAATAAATTGCATTCCTAATCAACAGGGAACGAATCGAAGCAGTTCCATCCGCGAGCCGCGGACTGTACCCAAAGCATTTGTCGGACCACCGCTCGCAGGATCGCGGCACAGCCCGGCAAACAAGAGGGCCGAGCGCAGAATCCGCGCCCGCGATACGCGAGCCCGATACCGGACCGGCCTCGAATCCTGATGGTGGGTGGGGAGGAATACTTATGTCGCCTTGAATTCTGCTGATCGTTCTGGCTTGCGGCAGGTTGCATCGGCCGCCCTTCGCTACCCGCGATCCGGGCCGCGCGCTGTACCCGTTCTTCGTCGAAATCTCGGAGCTCACAATGCAGAGAACTCAATACGTCAATCGCAAACGCCTGCAACGCCTTGCGCTGACGGCAATTGCAGTTGGAGTAGCAGCCACGATGGTCCCGCTGTCCGCCCAGGCGGCAACCAACTGGGTCCAGACGCGCACCAGCGCGTTCCTCCTGCCGAATGCACCGGCCGCGGCCGCATCGCAGGCACTGGCCGCGTCCGCTGCGGCACCCGGTTACTCGCTGAACAGCGTCGGCACGCCGGCGCTCACCGATACGCACGTGACGCCGCTCGAATTGAGCCAGCCGCTGCACGTGACCGTGGTCCTGAAGAACCGCAACGCGGACCAGCTCGACACCTTCCTTCGCGACGTCAACCAGCCGGGTAGCGCGAGCTACCACAAGTACCTCACGCCGGCCCAATTCAAGGCACGCTTCTCGCCGACCGACGCGCAGGTCGCGGCGGTAGTCGCTCACCTGAAGGCGAACGGCTTCAGCAACATCACGGTCTCGGACAACAACACACTGATCGCCGCCGACGGTAATGCCGGTAACGTGCAGCGTGGCTTCCAGGCGAGCATCAAGCGCTTCAACTATCGAGGCAAGCCGGTCTACGCGAACGATTCGGCGGCACTGATCCCGGCGTCGCTCGGCTCGGTCGTCGATTCGGTGCTCGGCCTGCAGAACGCTGCCGTGCCGCACCGCCTGCTCCACCGTTTCGCGCCGGCGGCCGTCGTCGAGCCGAATGCGATCTCGAAGAATGCGACCGCCGGCTCGCAAGTCGGCCACCAGCCGACCGATTTCGCAAAGATCTACGACGCGAGCGGCCTGCCCGCGGCGACCAACACCACGGTGGGCATCGTCACCTGGGGCGACATGACCCAGACCATCGCCGACCTGAACACCTTCACGCAGAACGCCGGCCTGGCAACCGTCAACACGGCGGTGGTCGCGGGCGGCTCCGGCACGCTGGCCGACGACGGCGATCCGAGCGAGTGGGATCTCGACAGCCAGGACATCATCGGCACGTCGGGCGGCGTCAAACAGCTGATCTTCTACTCGGCCATCAACGGCGACAGCAACGACAGCGGCCTCACCGACGCAACGCTGACCGCCGCCTACAACAAGGCGGTAACCGACAACAAGGCGACCGTCATCAACGTGTCGCTCGGCCTCGACGAAACCGCCGCCAACTCGGACGGCTCGCTCGCGGCCGACGACGCGGTATTCAAGCAGGCGGTCGCGCAAGGGCAGGTGTTCTCCGTCTCGGCAGGCGACGCGGGCGTCTATCAGTGGTCGACGTCACCGCAGGGCGCGCCCGGCTACATCGGCACGTACAACGGCACGTCGGTCAAGACGACGATCAACCTGTCCAAGTACAGCGTGTCGTCGCCCGCGAGCTCGCCGTACGTCGTCGCCGTCGGCGGCACGACGCTATCGACCACCGGCACCACGACGTGGGCCGGCGAAACCGTGTGGAACGAAGGCGTCGCCTATGCGGACCTCGACAGCAACGGCAACCCGGTCGACAACGCCGTGCGGATCTGGGCGACGGGCGGCGGCGTGAGCGCGTTCGAGACCGCACCAAGCTGGCAGACCGCAGCGCTTGGCAGCACGGTAACGAAGCGCGTACTGCCCGACGTGGCGTTCGACGCCGCGCAGTCGACGGGCGCATACATCGTCATCAACGGACAGACGAACCAGCTCGTCGGTGGCACGAGCCTCGCATCGCCGATTTTCGTCGGCGGCTGGGCACGTGTCGAATCGGCCAACAACAACAGCCTCGGCCTGCCGACTTCGGCGTTCTATCAGGGCCTCCCGACCCATACGTCGCTACTCCACGACGTGACGTCGGGCAACAACGGCTACAGTAGCCACGGCTACACCGCAAAGGCCGGCTGGGACGACGACACCGGCTTCGGCAGCCTGGATTTTGCGAAGGTCAGCGCGAGCTCCGTCAAGTAACGCGGCACGGCCCGAGGAGGCGCGGCACGCTCGCCGCGCCTCTCGTTGCACCGTCGGGCTCACGTGATGGCACGGCTTACCGGGGCTGGCCTCACGTTCATCCCGCGCCGCGATTTTTGCCACGAAACACGACCGCAGCCGCCTCGTTCGGCTAAAATCCCCGCGCCTGCGAAGCGCAGGCCAACGCGGGGCCGACGACGGTTGCATCGCGCGATCCAACGCGGCGGCGCCACCGATCGGAACGGACATCGGCAAAGACCCCGCCACCACACAATGCGGATCCAAGGTAGCAGTATGGCCAAAGTGCTGTTGCTCGACGACGAGGTCGAGTTGCGCGAAGAAATCGCCGCGTTTCTGGAAAAACGCGGCTGGACCGTCGATCAGGCCGGTACGGTCGCGGAGTTCCAGGAACGGGCGTCGGATCTCGCGTTCGCGATCATCGACGTGATGCTGCCGGACGGGAGCGGCTTCGATGCGGCCGTGTGGCTCAGGGCCCGGCATCGCGACTGCGGCATCGTGATGCTGACTGCGCGCGGAGAGACCCAGGACAAAATCGACGGCCTGATTGGCGGCGCCGATCACTATCTCGTCAAGCCGGTGAAACTGCTCGAACTCGACGCCATTCTCCAGGCACTCGGCCGCCGGGTGACAAACGACTGGCGGCTCGACTGTCAGGCGCGCGTGCTGTCCGCGCCGGTTGGCGGCCGGCTCGAACTGTCGGCAAGCGAAATCGCCCTCCTCGCCCTGCTGGCGCGGCATCCGTCCAAGGCCGTGAGCCGGCGGCAGATCGCCGAGGATTTCGGGTTCGACTGGGTCGACTACGACGAGCGCAGGCTGGAGACGATGGTCAGCCGTCTGCGGCAGCGCTGGCGAAGCGAGGCGGGTTCGGAACTACCGCTGAAGACCGTCCATCGCACCGGTTACACGTTCACCGCGCCGCTGATGCTCGCCTGACCGGAAACAGCCACCCTGTCCGCGTTCGCGGGCAAAAAGACCGTCGCCCGGCAGCCATGCCCTGCCTCGCTGACCAGGTTCAATGTGCCGCCCTGCATCTCGACCATGCGGCGTGCCAGCGGGAGACCGAGGCCCGTTCCCGGCTTGCGGCCCACGTTGCGGCCGCGGAAGAAGCGATCGAACACGTACGGCAGGTCCGCCGGCGCAATGCCGGGGCCGTCGTCCTCGACTTCCAGCTCCACGCCGCCCGGCACACGCCGGCCGCGCAGCACGATCCGGGTGCCGCCGGGGGTGTATTTGACCGCATTGTCGGCCAGCGTGCGCAGCACGAGGCGCGTGAGGCTGCCGTCACACACGAAAGCGTCAGGCAGGTCTTTCGCGTCGATTTCGAGGCGGTGGCCGTCGGACAGCGCCTCGGCGGCGGTGGCGGCATCGTCGAGCAGCGCCGCCAGGCGCGTGTCGCCGCTGCGGGTGCCGCGTCGCAGCAGCTCGAACCCGTCTTCGTGCAGCGATTCATTGATCAGCACCGTCAAGCGCTGTGTCGCGCGCAGGATCTTCCGGTATCGCGACGAGGTCAGCGGATCGGTACCCGAGTCCTCGAGGTCAAGATTTTGAGCCGTGGCATCGATGACCGCCAGCGGCGTCCGCAGTTCATGCGAGACGGTCGCCAGAAGCTGGCGCTGCTCGTCCTGCGCGCGCTTTTCCAGGGCGAGCGATGCTTCCACCTGTTCCATCGCCTCCCGAAGCGCCTGGGTGCGCAGCGCGACCTTGGCTTCCAGGTCGCGCTCGGCCTGGCGCGCGACACGCAATGCGTCGGCCTGTGCCGCTTCCATCGCGTTGCGCATCGCGTTGTAGCGCGAGCTGATCGCCGAATTCATGATCAGCATGAACGCGAGCATGCCCAGATATCCGGCATTGTCGGCGAGCAGCCCCGGCGGGATCCAGCCGACGTTGCGCGCGACCCGTAGTGCACTGCCGCCGAGCAACAGCAGCAGCACGAGCACGACCACCCGCGCATGCCGGTATCCGCGGGCCGTGAGCCAGAGCGACACACCCATCGTGACGAGGATGACCGCCATCTGCCAGAACAGGTAGAGCGGGCGCACCCACCAGACATTGACGACCAGCATCAGGGGGGCAGCTGCCAGCGCCACGACGATCGTCAGTGCGGAAAAGACGATCGTCGGACGCCGCCAGCGCCCGTCGAACAGGCCGAGGTAGTGCGCGGTGAACAGCGTGCCGACGGGCGTGCCGAGCAGCCAGCTGAGCAGGTAGATCGTATTGCTGGCGACCGGAAAGTCGGGCAGCAGGTACTGATAGAGGTAGCCCTCGGCGCCGAGCGCGGTAAGCAGGTTCACGATGACGCTCAGTCCGTAGAGCCCGAACGACGCGTCGCGCGTCACCCGGAACAGCCACAGGCTCGAGACGAGCAGCACGAGATGCGCGGCGTCCAGCAGGCCGAACAGCAAGGATTCCTTGCTCGTGGCGGAGATGAACGCGTCGGGCGACCACAGCGCCATCGAGAAACTCATGGTGCTGGTGCTGCGGATTCGGAGATAGAGCGTGACCGGCTGGCCCGCCGGAAGATCCAGACGAAACACGGGGTTGCGGTACGCGATGTCGCGTTGCGCCACCGGCTTGCGATCCCCTGCGACGTGGCGCTGGTATCCGCCGCCCGGCTGACGCACGTACAGCGTGACGTCGTTCAACAGCGACGACCGCAATTCCAGCAGCCACATCGGCGGTGCGCTCGCCGGGCGGGTCACGGTCAGGCGCAGCCATGCCGCGCCGTTGACATAGCCGAGCGCGGGCTCCGACGTCTGGCCGACGAACGCGCGTGCGACCTCGGGGTGCGACATGCGCTCGATCGTGAGCGTGTTGTCCGGGTCGCGCAACAGATCCCAGCCGTTGCGGATGCTGACCTGCCCTCTGTCCGGCAGCGTAATCGACGTTGCCGCGAAGGCCCCCGAGGCCCAGGTAATCAGGATGAGGAAGATGAGCCGGAACATCACGCGATTCGTACTCGTGTCTGCGATCGGGCGACACTATAACCGAACATGCGACGCCCGCCGGCACGCCGATGCCGTCCGCGCCCCGGATGTCAGAACTTGTCAGTTTTCGCTGCGCACGCTCATTTATGATGCACGCCAATCAAGGAGGCACGGGCGCGGTTCGCCGACAGTGAATGCCCGCCACCCCCTTGACCAGCAACGCTACCCTTGCCTACGCCCCCGCACGACGACGGCGCATCGACGCCGACAACAACGATATGGCCGGGCTGGCGGCGGCATTCCGACGAGCATGGACAATCAATCAGGCACGAGGCGCTCGTTGGACAGCAATGCCGCCGCCGTCGACCGAGGTCGGCTGGATTTGGCGGGCATTTGTGGTGTTGCGCGCGACGATGGCGGGCAGCGGTCCGCCCTTCCGCAGCCTCGCCTGGCCCAAGGGGGCCGGGCGAGGCCGGAAGCGCCGCGGCGATGTCGCGACGGCGCTGGCGATCGCCCGTGCGTAGACCCGTGGCGACCGTCCGCCCGTTTTCATCACCTACCGCTTACTCGACGTTGTCCGACACATCCGTCATGCGGATCATGTGCGGCCTCACGCCGTCGTCGATGGCCACCGCCTCCTTCGGATGGATCAGCGCCTCGAGCCGCGCCTTCGTCGCGATGAATTCGGGCGTATTGACCTGCGCATAGTCGCGCGGCCGTGGCACGGGCACCTCGATCAGTTCCTGCACCGCCCCCGGGTTTGCCTTCAGCACGAGAATCCGGTCCGCCAGGAAGATCGCCTCGTCGAGATCGTGCGTGATGAACAGGATCGTCACGTCGATGTTGCGCCAGATGTCGAGCAGGTGCGTCTGCATCCGCGCGCGCGTCTGCGCGTCGAGCGCGCCGAACGGCTCGTCCATCAGCAGGATGCGCGGCCGGTTCGCGAGCGCGCGGGCAATCGCCACGCGCTGCTTCATCCCGCCCGACAACTGGTGCGGATAGACATCCGCGAAACGCGTCAGCCCGACCAGATCGAGCCACTGCAGCGCTTCGCGCTCGGCCTGGCCGCTGCTGCTGCCGTTCATCCGGAGTCCGAACATCACGTTCTTCTTCACGGTGAGCCACGGAAACAGCGTATAGCCCTGGAACACCATCCCGCGATCGGCGCCCGGCCCCTGCACGGGCTTGCCGTCGAGCAGCACCTCGCCGCTCGTCTGAGCGTCGAGCCCCGCCAGGATGCGGATCAGCGTCGACTTGCCGCAGCCGGACGGGCCGATCACGCACACGAATTCGCGCCGGTAGGTACGGAAACTGATGTCGTCGAGTGCGGTGCACTCGCCCTGCGGTGTCGCGAAACGCTTGCCGACATGACGCACGTCGAGTATCACGTCGCGGGTTTTCAGGCGCGCGAAGCGCTCGCGCACCGCGTCGGACTGCATCAGGTAATCGGGAACGGCTTGCGGGTTCTGCATGATGGTCTCCGCGGAAATCGGTCGATGGGTGGGCGTCACGGGCGTCACGCGTTCAGCGTGCGATCCCACGGAAACAGCCGGCGGCCGAGCAGGCCGAGCACGATGTCGGTGCCGAGGCCGATGATCCCGATCATCAGGATCGCCGCATACACGTTGTCGAAATGCTGGTAGCGCGCCTGCTGGCTGATGTACCAGGTGATGCCCGAGCTCGTGCCGACGAGTTCGGCGACGATCAGGTAGGTCCAGGCCCAGCCGAGCAGGATGCGCTGGTCGCGATACAGGTCCGGCAGCACGCCGGGGATCACGACGTGCGTGAGCAGCTTCAGCTTCTTCGTGCCGAGTGTCATCGCGGCCTCGAACAGCCCGTATTCGAGCTTGCGCGTCGTGTTCGCGATGATCAGCACCTGCTGGAACAGCGTCCCGATCACGATGATCGCGACCTTCGGCGCATCGTAGATGCCGAGGATCGCGACCATCAGCGCGCCGAACGCCGGTGCGGGCAGGTAGCGGAAGAACTCCAGGAACGGCTCCTGCAGCCGCGCGAGCACGCTGAAGGTGCCGCAGACGATGCCGAGCGGCACGCCGATCGCGGACGAAATCACGAAGCCCCAGAAGATGATCCGGATGCTGTGCCACAGGCTCTCGTGCAGCCAGACGCCGTCGCGGGATGCCGGCGGAGTCGTGAACGCCGTGTAGAACGCGCGCAGCACCTGGTGCGGCGCGGGCAGGTACACCGGGTTCGCACGCACGCCTTCGGGCACGGCCGCGTGGGTCGCTCGCGCATGGGCGAGTTCGTCGTCGAACACGTCGCGATCGATCTGCATGCCGGTCTGGAAGTAGTCGACGCTGCCCGGATTCGTGATGCGCATTTGCGGATGCCAGATGAACGGCACATAACTGATCAGGCACCAGACGGCGAACGGCAGCAGGAAGGACGCCACGCCGAGCGTCCATTTTCCGCGGGTCGTCAGCTCGCGGCGCACGGCGAGCCATCCGGTCGTGTTGCGGGTCATTGGCATGAAAATCTCCGTATCGTTTCAGGTGCCGGTCGCGCGCATGCCGGGGCGCCGCGCGACCGGGCGTTCATTGCAATGCGCCTGCGCCGGTCGCGGCGCTCGCGCGGTAGGCACGCCAGCCGCCGAAGTGCGTGATGTCCTGCGCGCCGGCCAGCGCCGCGCTCTCGCACAGGAAGCCCTGCACCCGAGCACCGTCCGCGAGCGTCAGCGTGCCGATGCCGAGCGGGCCGGCAATGCCGGCGACGAAGCTGCCGTACGCGTCGACCGGCATCTCCCAGAGCTCGACCGCGATCGACGCGCCGCCGTCCGGCACACGCACGAGGCCCGGCTTGGCGACGCCGCCGGATGCCGCCTCCGACAGCGCGTAGAGACGATAGGCGGGCGCCGTCGTCGTCGCGGCGACGAAACGTCCGCCACGCTGGGTGAGCTGCCAGTTCAACGGCTCACCGCTCAGATGCGCGCCGACGACAGCCACGCGCACGACGCCGGATGACGCGCCGGGCACCGGTGCCGGCGTTGCGAACGCGTCGCCGGCGACGTCCGTCTGCGGACCGCCACCCTCACCGCTGCCACGTTCCTCCGCGTCACCCCACGCCTGCGCAAGATCGAGCAGTTGCGCGTCGTCGTGCGCGCGTCCGACGAACGTGATGCCGAACGGCAGCCCCGCATGCGGCCCGGTTTCGCAGCGACCGGCGGGCACCGCGATCGCCGACAGGTCGAGCAGGTTGACGAAGTTCGTGTAGTAACCAAAACGCGAATTGACGCCGATCGGGTCGGCTTCGAGTGCGTCGATGGTCGCTGTCGTCGCCGAGGTGGGCATGACGATCGCGTCCAGTCCGTCCCAGACGCGACCGGCGTCGACGCGCAATGTCGCGAGCGTGTCGAACGCGGCGAACGCATCGGCCGCGCTGAAGCGCGCCGCGCCGCCGACGATTTCGCGGATCACCGGATGCAGCGCGTCCGGTTCCCGCGCGGCGAAGGCGCCGATCGCGGCGAGCCGTTCGGCGACCCACGGGCCTTCGTAAAGCAGCCGCGCGGCAGCCAGGAACGCGCTGAAATCGATCTCGACGATCCGCGCCCCGGTCGCACGCAGGCGTTCGAGCGCGGCACGCCACGCCGCGCCATACGACTCGTCGCCGAAGAATTGCAGCTGGTCGGCGCGCGGCGTACCGAAGCACAACTGCCCGAACGGTCGCGCCGGTTGCGCGCGGAGCCCGTCCGCGCCCAGCAGCGGTTGCCATGCGCGTCCGTACGGATCGCCGTCGGTCACGCCGTGCGCGGCGGCGAACACCGTTCGCGCGTCGGCCGCCGACTGCGCGAACACCGACACGCAATCGAGCGACCGGCAGGCCGGCACGACGCCGAGCGTGCTCAATACGCCCCTGGTCGGCTTGAGCCCGACGAGCCCGTGGAACGCGGCCGGCACGCGCCCGGAGCCGGCCGTGTCGGTACCCAGCGAGAACGACGCGACGCCGAGCGCCACGGCCACCGCCGACCCGGAGCTCGAACCGCCCGATGCATAGCGCGGATCGAGCGCATTGCGGCACGCGCCATGAGGCGAGCGCTGCCCCGACAACCCGGTCGCGAACTGGTCCAGGTTGGTCTTGCCGATCGGGATCGCGCCGGCCGCGATCAGCCGCTCGACGACGGGCGCGCTGCGCGCCGGCGTGTACGCGTAGGCCGGGCAGGCTGCCGTCGTCGGGATGCCGGCGAGGTCGATGTTGTCCTTGATCGCGAACGGCACGCCGTACAGCGGCAATGACGCGAGGTCGCGCCCGGCCAGCGCGTCGGCATACGCGGTCATCTCGCCATGCGTCAGCGGCCGGATCCACGCACGATGCGGATCGCCCGCGGCGAAATGCGCGGCGATCGCGTCGACGAGCGCGTGCGGCGTCAGGTCGCCCGCCGCATAGCGCGCACGCAGCGCGGCGATCGAGCGAACGCCGGGCAAAATCGAACGTTCCGGCGTGCTCATGCGACCTCCTCGGCGGCGCCCGCCTTCATCACCATCAGCCGCTGGCCGGCCACCACCGCCGCGCCCGGCGCGCAATCGATCGTCTCGATCGTGCCGTCTTCCGTTGCCGTCACCGCCACCTCCATCTTCATCGACTCGACGATCGCGACGACCTGCCCCTCGGTCACGCGCTCACCGGCTTCGACCAGCACCTTCCACACGCTGCCCGATACGTCCGCGGCAATCGCGCGCTGCGTAGCGGCGAGCGCGCCGGCTTCCCGCGCGGCATCCGCGTCGCCCTGCGCCGCGTCGCCGACATATTCGGCATGGCCGGCCACCCGCCACCGTTCGCGCTCCGCTTCGAACGCCGTTTGCTGCGCTGCCTTGAACGCGGCGATCGAATCCGCCTCGTCGCGCAGGAAACGGTTGTATGCGCCGAGATCGAACACCGATTCCTCGATCTTCAGCCCGGCGCGCCCCGCGACGAAATCCGCACGCAGTTCCGCCAGCTCGGCCTCGCTGACTTCATAGAAGCGAATCTCGTCGAAGAAGCGCAGCAGCCACGGCTTGCCGGCTTCGAACTCGCGCGTGGTGCGGTGGCGGTTCCACATCTGGACGGTGCGCCCGACGAACTGGTACCCGCCCGGCCCTCCCATCCCGTACACGCACAGATACGCGCCGCCGATGCCGACCGCGTTCTCCGGCGTCCAGGTGCGCGCGGGGTTGTACTTCGTGGTGACGAGCCGGTGGCGTGGATCGAGCGGCGTCGCGACCGGCGCGCCGAGGTACACGTCGCCGAGCCCCATCACCAGATAACGCGCGTCGAACACGATGCGCTTCACGTCGTCGATGCCGGCCAGGCCATTGATCCGCCGGATGAACTCGATATTGCTCGGGCACCACGGCGCGTCGGGCCGTACCGACTGCATGTAGCGCTCGATCGCGACCCGCGTCGACGGGTCGTCCCACGACAGCGGCAGATGCACGATGCGGTTCGGCACGCGCATGTCGGCGACTTCCGGCAGTTCGCGCTCGGCCGCCTGCAGATGCGCGAGCAGCGTGTCGAGCGGCAAGGTCCGCGCGTCGAACTGCACCTGCAGCGAACGGATGCCCGGCGTCAGGTCGAGCATGCCGGGCAGACGGTGCGCGTCGAGCCAGCACATCAGCGCATGCACGCGAAAACGCAGGTTCAGGTCGAGCACGAGCGGCCCGTATTCCACCAGCACGTTACGGTCGCCCGAGCGCCGGTAGACGACGCCGAGGCCGCCGCCGGCCGACGGGTCGCGATGCAGCACGCAGTCGTCCGGCGTGCCGGTGGGTGCCGAACGCGCAACCACCGTGTCGGCGGAGAGCCGGGTCGACACACGGGCGTGCGCGAACTGCACCGTATCGCCCGGCCGCAGTTGCCCGAGCTTCCACAACTCGTCGTGCACGACCGTCACCGGACACACGAAGCCGCCGAGGCTCGGGCCGTCCGGGCCCAGGATCACCGGCATGTCGCCGGTGAAATCGACCGCGCCGATCGCATAAGCGTTGTCGTGGATGTTCGACGGATGCAGGCCGGCCTCGCCGCCGTCCGCGCGCGCCCACTGCGGTTTCGGGCCGATCAGCCGGATACCGGTTCGGCTCGAGTTGTAGTGGACCGTCCACTGCGTGCCGTACAGCATCGCGATGTCGTCCGGCGTGAAGAAATCCGGCGCACCGTGCGGGCCGTCGAGCACGCCGAGCGTCCACGCGTGCGTCAGCGCGGGAATGTCCGCGGCGGCCAGCGTGGCCCCCGCGTCGCCGCGCCCGGCTTCCTCGTCCAGATGCAGCACGTCGCCCTTGCGCAGCGCACGCCCCGCATGGCCACCGAACTGACCGAGCGTGAAGGTCGCCTTGCTGCCGAGATAGTCGGGCACCTGCAGCCCGCCTTTCACGGCCAGGCACGCGCGCACGCCGGCGCCCGTCACGCCGCCCAGCTTCAGCACCGCGCCGGGCCGCGCACGCAGCACCTGCCAGAACGGCGCAGGTGCGCCATCGAGCGACGCCGCGAGCGGCGCGCCGGCGAGCACGAAGAGCGTCTCGGCGTTGAAGCGCAGCGTCGCGCCGACCATCGTGAACTCCAGCCCGGCCGCGTCGTGCGCATTGCCGAGCAGCGCGTTCGCGAGCGCGAACGCGCGATCGTCCATCGGCCCGGACGGCGGCACGCCGACGTTCCAGTAACCGACGCGCCCGGGCGCCTGCTGCACGGTGGTCTGCACGCCGCCGTCGAGCACGTCGATCGTGTGCGGGGCGAACGCGAAGCGCGACAGGAAGGCGGTGGTCGCTGCGCCGCGCGCGAACGTATCCGAACCGGCAATCGCGCGCAGATAGTCGAGGTTGGTTTCGATGCCGTACAGTTCCGTGCGCGCCAGTGCGCGCTGCAGCGCGGCCAGCGCGTCGCGGCGCGTCTCGCCATGCACGATCAGCTTCGCGAGCAGCGGATCGTAGTACGCGCTGATCTCGGTGCCCGCCTCGATCCAGCCGTCGACGCGCACGCCGTCCGGAAACGCGACGTGCGTCAGCAGCCCCGCGCTCGGCAGGAACTGCTTGTGCGGATCCTCCGCGTAGAGCCGCACCTGGATGCTCGCGCCGCGCGGTGCAACGGCAAGCGTGTCGAGCGGCGGCAGGTCGCCCTCCGCCTGCAGGATCATCCATTCCACGAGATCGATGCCCGTCACCGCTTCGGTCACACAATGCTCGACCTGGAGCCGCGTGTTCACCTCGAGGAAATAGAACTGGCGTGTCGTCGCGTCGAACACGAATTCGACCGTGCCGGCCGACGCATAGCCCACCGCACGGGCAAGCCGCACCGCGCTCGCGTGCAACGCGGCGCGCTCTTCAGCGGTCAGGCCCGGTGCAGGCGTTTCCTCGATCACTTTCTGGTTGCGGCGCTGCACCGAGCAATCGCGCTCGCCGAGCGCGATCGCGTCGCCGCGGCCGTCGCCGAAGATCTGCACTTCGATGTGCCGCGCGTGCTCGACGAACTTCTCGAGATACACGCCCGCATGCGCGAAGTTCGCGGCGCCGAGCCGCACGACGGAATCGAACGCCGCTTCGAGCTGCGCGGCATCGCGGCACAGGGACATGCCGATCCCGCCGCCGCCCGCGGTGCTTTTCAGCATCACCGGATAGCCGATTGCGTCCGCTTCCGCGAGCGCCGTCCGGGCATCGTCGAGCAGGCCCGTGCCCGGCAGCAGCGCGACGCCCTGTGCGGCGGCGAGTTCGCGCGCGGTGTGCTTGAGCCCGAACGCGCGCATCTGGTCGCCGCGCGGCCCGATGAAGCGCAGGCCCGCGGCTTCGCATGCGTCGGCGAAACCGGCGTGCTCGGACAGGAAGCCGTAGCCGGGATGCACGGCTTGCGCGCCCGTCTCGCGTGCGGCGGCGAGAATCGCCGCGACGTTCAGGTAGCTGTCCGCCGCCGGCGCGGGGCCGACCCGCACGGCTTCGTCGGCGAGCGCCACATGGCGCGCATCACGGTCGGCGTCGGAGTAGATCGCGACCGACGCGATTCCCAGCCGCTTCAGCGTACGGATCACGCGGCACGCGATTTCGCCGCGGTTCGCGACGAGGACTTTCGTGAATCTCATGTTGCCTCCCGCCGGGCCGCCCCAAGGAAGGCAACCGCCCCCTCGGGGGGCAGCGAACTATAGTGAGCGTGGGGGTCGTTCATTCCGCCTCCCAGATCGTGAGGCGCACCGGCGTCGGGTTGTACCCGTTGCACGGATTGTTGAGCTGCGGGCAGTTCGAGATCAGCACCGTGACATCCATCTCCGCGCGCATTTCCACATACTTGCCCGGTGCGGAAATGCCGTCCTCGAAGGTCAGCCCGCCGAGCGGCGTGACGGGCACGTTCATGAAGAAGTTGACGTTGCCGACCAGGTCGCGCTTGGTGAGCCGCGCGCCCGCGCCGCACGTGCAGTGCGCGATCGCGTTGAGGAAGCTGTCGCGGCAGTTGTGCATGTGCCGCTTGTCGAGCGCATAGCGCACGGTGTTGCTCTCGGCCGCGCACGCGCCGCCGAGCGTGTCGTGACGGCCGCAGGTATCGGCGACGATCGTCACCATCGGGTTGCCCCGGCTCGACAGCAGCACGCTGCCCGCGCTCAGGTACAGGTTGCGCTGCGCGCGGATCGTGTCCTGCGCGCTGTAGCGCTCCTCGGGGTCGTCGGACCGGTAGAACAGCGTGTCGACGGCCTGGTTGCCTTCGAGGTCGAGGATGCGGAAGACTTGCCCGCGCTTCAGGTCGCGCAGCCACGGTTCGCCCGCGTTCAATGTGGTGTCGTGAATGGCTTCGCGCGGGTCGAGACGGCTTTCGATGATCGGCATGGCTCGGCGCTCCTTACGCAAACAGACGATCGGTGTTGGCGAAGCCGCGCACGTTCTCGGCGCACGCACGTCGGCACGGGTCGTCTTCCGGCGCGGCCCCGTCCACCGGATACGCGCGGTACGCGATCAGCTTCACGGCCTTCGGCGCGTAGTCCGGGTGCGGATCGAGCGGATGCGGCGCGGTCGAGAACGCCGCCAGCGTGTTCATCTCGAAGCGCAGGTCGACGGTGCTGCCGGCCGGCGAATGTCCGGCGACGAAATCGAGCGCGCCGTCGTCACGCGTGTCGAGCTTGCTGAAGAAATTGACGTTCGCGACGAGGTCGCGCGCCGACAGCCCGTATTTCGCGAGTTCCAGCACGAGGCTGTCCCGGCCGTTGCGGATCATCGCGTTGCGATCGGCCTGGTACGACGTCGTGCCGTACTTGTGCGCGAACAGCCGCGCATCGCCGACGCCGCCGAGCGGGTCGTGCCAGCCGAGCGTGTCGGCCGTGATCGACGCGATCACGCGCCCCATGTCGGTGTACAGCGCATGGCCGCGGGTGAGATGCGCGGTGTGCTGCGCCTTCAGCGTGTCGGCCATGTTGTAGCGTTCGAGCGGATCTTCCTGGCGATGAAACACGGCGGAAAGATTCGCACCGCCGTCGACATCGACGACACGCAGCGCGAGACCGCGGCGCAGGATGCCGGACCAGTGGGTTCCAGCGGGAATGAGCGTTTCCCACACGACGTGTGGCGGCGGGACAAGGACGGCTTGGGGGCGCGGCGACATGGCGGCTCCGTGGTCGGTTGGATAAAAGGCGTGAGAGGGCGACCGAACGACATCGCGACCTCCCGGGCTTTTATCCCTCCGTGGAGCCTCGCCGTTTCCTCGAAGCGAGGAGAAGACAAGACCGGATTGCTCTCGGACCAGCCATCGCGCGGCGCGAACGCCGCACGACCGGAACCCTAGCGATCCTGAAGATGATGCAAATTGCTTCGCACCTCTCGGGCATCGACTAAGCGAGTTGCGTGCCAGCGGATGCCAAATCGCCGCGCCACGCGGCTTTCCGGCATGCGCGCGTCGATGCGTACCGCGCCGGATGCGGATGGCCGCCCTCGCGGCGGGCGTGCCGCGCACCATGCGAACGCGCGCCCGCACCGGCGCAGTGCGCGCCGCGCCCGCCTGCACGACACGACCGGCGATGGCATGGGCATTGCTCGATGCATGCACCTTCACTCGATACGCAACACCTCATGAACAAGCTCGACCTGCTCCGACGCGCGCTGAGCGCGCTCTTCTCCGCCCGCTTCATCGAACTGCAGCGCAGGTCGCGCCGCCCCTGAGCCGCCCCGCCGCGTGCCGTTGGCACGCTTCTCGCTCGGCATGACGCCGAGAGGTGCGGCGGCGTCGCATCTTAGGGGTGCTAGGGTTCCGGTTCATCGAACGTCTGGTCCGAGAGCAGCCCGGCGCGGATGCGTCCGATCGCGAGACCGGACGCGCACGCGCTACACGGCGGGACAAAAGCCCGGGAGATTGGCGATGGCAACGGCCGTCGCGCCTCTCCGTGGCCGCTTCATTCGTTCCGCATCCGCAGGAACCGGCCACGCGGCCGGACCGCGCACGAGCACGCGCACGGTCCGTATCGACGATCCCGATCCCGGTCTCCTGGAGAAAACGATGACCCGTCCCGCCCTGGCGCTCCGCCGCCTGTTGTCCCGCCGTTCCGTCCGTCACGCATTGGGTGCCGCCGCCACGGCCGCCACGCTCCTCATGACGCCCGCCGCGCACGCGGCAGCGCCGCTCAAGATCGGCTACAGCGACTGGCCCGGCTGGGTCGCGTTCCAGGTCGCGCTCGACAAGGGGTGGTTCAAGGAAGCCGGCGTCGACGTCGATTTCGAATGGTTCGATTACTCGGCATCGCTCGACGCGTTTTCGGCAGGCAAGCTCGACGCGGTCGCGGCGACGAACGGCGACGCGCTCGTGACGGGCTCGGCCGGCGCGAAGAACGTGATGATCCTGCTCACCGACTATTCCGCCGGCAACGACATGATCGTCGCCAAGCCGCCGCTGCGCAGCGTCGAGGCGCTGAAGGGCAAGAAGGTCGGCGTCGAACTCGGCCTCGTCGATCACCTGCTGCTCGAAACCGCGCTTCAGAAGCACGGGCTGAAGGACGGCGACGTGACGCTCGTGAATGCGAAAACCAACGAACTGCCGCAGGTGCTCGGCTCGTCGACGGACATCGCCGCGGTGGCCGCCTGGCAGCCGAACGCGGGCGAGGCATTGAAGCGCGCACCGGGCGCACGTGCGATCTTCACGTCGGCGGATGCGCCGGGGCTGATCTACGACGCCATTACCGTCGCGCCCGCCAGCCTCGCCGCGCGCCGCGCCGACTGGGCCAAGGTGATCAAGGTCTGGTACCGCTGCGTCGCCTACATCAACGATCCGAAGACGCAGGCCGACGCGGTCCGGATCATGTCCGCCCGCGTCGGGCTTGCGCCGGAGCAATACCTCCCGCTGCTGAAGGGCACGCATCTGCTCGACGAAGCCGCCGCGAAGCGCGCGTTCCGCAAGGGCGACGGGCTCGATTCGATCTACGGCTCGACGCGCAACGCGAATGCGTTCAACGTGCGCAACGGCGTATACAAGCAGTCGCAGGACATCGACGCGTATATCGATCCACGCCTCGTGATGCCGCATTGACGGGCGCGGGGCCGGGCTTCGTGCGCCGGCCCCTCGCGCTCGCTCCCGCCAAACCCGGCCGCGTCGATGCGCGGCCGCGGCCGCCGCCTGACCCTCTCCCCGCCCCCACTTCGCCGCGATTCCACGCGATTTTGCAGAGGACCTTTCCTGTGCAACGCCTTAATCGACCGCCGCACGATCTCCAATAATGGCCGCTCGATCCGCCGGCCGCCGGGCCGGAAAAACGATAAAAACTCCTATGCATTCCTACAAGATGAACCAGCACGCCAGCACTCGACTCGCGGGGACCGCCATTGCCGCCTGCCTGACCGCCCTCGCATCGGGCGAGGTACACGCACAGAGCAGCGTGACGCTGTACGGCCTGATCGACACGTCGATCACCTACGCGACCAACCAGCGCACGCACGGCGCCGGTTCGCCGGGCAGCGGCACCGTCGCGATGACGAGCGGCGCACTGAACGCGTCGCGCTGGGGGCTGCGCGGCCGCGAGGATCTGGGCGGCGGGACGGCCGCGGTCTTCACGCTCGAGAACGGCTTTTCGGGCACCACCGGCGCGCTGTCGCAGAAAGGCGTCGACCTGTTCGGCCGCCAGGCATGGATCGGCCTGAGCGCGAACACGGCCGGCACGCTCACGTTCGGCCGCCAGTACGACCTGATCCTCGATTTCGTGACGCCGCTCGGCGCGTCCGGCCCCGGCTGGGGCGGCAACCTCGCGGTGCATCCGTACGACAACGACGATTCGAACCGCAACCTTCGCATCAATCACGCGGTGAAGTACACGAGCCCGACGTACCGCGGCCTGACGTTCGGCGCGATGTTCGGGTTCTCGAACACGGCCGGCCAATTCTCCAACAACGCAGCGTGGAGCACGGGGGTGTCGTATGCGAACGGGCCGCTGAAGCTCGGCGCCGGCTACCTGAAGATCAGCCGCGACCGCAATGCGCCGAACCCGAACGGCGCGCTCAGCACGGTCGACGGCTCGGCGACGATCACCGGCGGCAACCAGCAGATCTGGGCCGCGGCCGGCCGCTATGCATTCGGGCCGCATTCGGTCGGCGCCGCGTGGTCGCACTCGACCACCGACGGCGTGACCGGCGTGCTCCAGGGCGGCGGCATCGCGCCGCTCAAGGGTGAATCGCTGGTGTTCGACAACTTCTCGATCGACGGGCGCTACGTCGTCACGCGGGCGTTGAGCCTCTCGGCCGCCTACACGTACACGATGGGCCGCTTCGACACGCGCACCGGCCAGACGCGCCCGAAATGGAATCAGGTCGTGGCGCAGGCCGACTATGCGCTGTCGAAGCGCACCGATGCGTATCTCGAAGGCGTCTACCAGAGCGTGAGCGGCGGCAACGGCAATCCCGCGTTCAACGCGACCGTCTGGACGCTGACGCCATCGGCGAACAGCAACCAGGTTGTCGTCGCGCTGGGGCTGCGGCACAAGTTCTGACGACGCAAGACGGAGCGGTGCAGCGCAACGCGGCTGCGCCGACGGACGGATCAGGCAAGCGCGCCAGCACCACCCGATCGTCATGCTCCGAACCGGAATGGCCGCACCCGTGCGCGGCCTTTTCGCTGTGGCATCGCCCGGCACAACGGCAAAAATGCGGCCCGGACTGTCGCATCGGCGCAAAAAAATGCGGAGAAACTGGTCACGCTGTGACATTTTTCCTAATCTGTTTGCAGCGACGCCGAGATTTGGCGTTCCGGTCGCGACACTCTTTCATATGGCGCACCACCGGCTTACGAACGTGCTTCACGTCGTGCGTGCCGGACCTTTCGCGCCATGCCGGCCGGATAGGGGCGTGCCGGTCGCACGCCCCACGCGTTCAACGCAGTCAACCGCTGGAGACGAATGATGAGCAAAACGAATCGATTTGCGGTCCTGGCAACCTTCGCGCTGCTGGCCGGTTGCCACAATGCGGCGAAGACGCCCGAGAATGCCGGCACGGCGCCGACACCCTCGAGCGAAGCCGTCGCAACGGTGACGGCCGACGATCTCGACAATCCGAACAGCCCGCTCGCGAAGCGCAGCATCTACTTCGATTTCGACCAGTACTCCGTCAAGCCCGAATACCAGTCGCTGCTGCAGGCGCATGCCGACTACCTGCGCAGCCATCCGGCGCGGCGCGTGCTGATCCAGGGCAACACCGACGAACGCGGCACGTCCGAATACAACCTCGCGCTCGGCCAACGCCGCTCGCAGGCCGTGATGAGCGGGCTCGAGACGCTCGGCGTGCCGGCCACGCAACTCGAGGCGGTCAGCCTCGGCAAGGAAAAGCCGGTTGCGCTGGGCCACGACGAGGATGCGTGGGCGCAGAACCGTCGCGCCGATCTCGTCTATCGTTGATCGCGGGCCGCCACGACGGCGGCGTCTTCCGCTTCAGGAACAGCACGGCAGGCCGCAGAAGCGGCCGCGCGGTGCATGCTCGCGGGCAACGACACAGCGCCCGATGACGCGCCGCGCCGCGTTCAACGCCGGCGTGCGAGCCGCCGATGAAGCCAGTGCGACAGCACGGCCGACGTCACGATCGCATCGAGCGTGGCGATCGCGTTGATGTCGCCGACCTTGTCGGATTTCAGGAGGTAGGCCACGAGTTCGACGAAGCCGATCATCACGCCTGCCCCGACGACCATCCCCAGCAGCACGAACCAGCGCCGCCGGATCCGCGTGCCGATTGCACCCATGATGCCGCCCGCCACGGCCGCGGGCACGAAATAGCCGAACAGGAACGACGCGAAGAAGATCAGCGGCACCATGCCGGCGCTGACCTTCAGTACCTCCCACGACGGACCGTCGATCAACGACCACGCGATCAGCATCACGGTCGGCCAGACGAACGATGCGACCAGCGGGCCGCCGACGGCAAACGACATGCAGCCGAACATGACGGGATGAGACAGACGCGACAGCGGACGTTCTGCGGTAGCACTCATGTTCTTTGTAGTCGGAATCGGAATGGCGGCTGCCGGAGTGTACCAAGGCACGGCAAGATGCATCCGGTCTGCCCCTTCGCGTTCAACGATCCACAAAATGCATGGAATAAACCGCCCGTCCGAAACGTTTCATGTTCCGTCAGCACGCGGACGCGCGGTTCAAGCGAACCGGCCTTTCCAGCGTCCCGCGCGCGGCAAGGAGGCGGACATGAAATCGGCAAGGTTGGTCGCGGCGCTGATCGCCGCGCTGGTGCTCGTGCTGTCGGCGGGATGTATGTCGTCGGGTAGTGGCCCTGCGCAGGGACCGGGCATGAGCCGGTATGGCGGTGGCGGCTCGGGAGGCAGCGGAGGCGGAGGCGGCAGCGGCTACTGAAGCGCCGCCGAAAGAAATCGAACGACGCGTCGCGCGCGAGCACGGGAAACCGGCTGACTCGCGCGCGACGCGCCGCCCTGCGGCACGACTTAACGCATGGCCTTCACGTCGGCCGGCGTGACGCTCGCGGGCTGGCCGCCCCACGTCGCACGCAGGTAGTTCGCGAGCTGCGCGAGTTCATCGTCGCTCAGCGTGTGCGCGAAGCCGGGCATCGGCTGCAGGTTCTCGAACCCGGCAAACTTCTGCTCGCCGATGCCGTCCAGCATCGCGACCAGCAGGTTGCGCGGGTCGCCCTGGCGCACCGTCGAATTGCCGTTCATCGGCACCGCCACGTGCGGCTTGCCTTCACCGTTGAAGCCGTGACAGCCCGCGCACACCGCGAGATACACCGAGCGGCCGGCCGCGAGCTGCGCGGCGTCGGCCGACACCGGCTTCACCGGTTGCGGCGCGGGCGGCGTATCGCCCAGCAGGTACACGGACAGCGCACGCAGGTCGTCCTTCGTCATGGTCTGGGTGCTCAGGTGCACGACCGGGTACATCTCGCCGAATGCCGAGCCTTGCGGTGCGATGCCGACACCGAAGAACGTCTGCAGGTCGGCGCCCGTCCAGCCGCGCGCGGCGAGGCCCGCCGGCGTGATG
>NZ_JAAGPH010000108.1:0-28925 GCF_017104705.1 Burkholderia sp. Se-20373
AGCGGATGCTCGTGCACGAGTCGGTGGCCGATCGTTTTACGGAGCTGGTGGTCGAGAAAACCAGCGCGTGGTCGTACGGCAATCCGGCCGATCCGTCGGTCGACATGGGCACGGTGATCGACGAGGCCGCCGCGAAATTCTGCGAGCAGCAGGTGAACGACGCGATCGCGCGCGGGGCGCGGTTGCTGGTGGGCAATGTCCGCAACGGCGCGCTGTATTCGCCGACGGTGATCGATCGCGTGACGCCCGACATGCCGCTCGTGAAATACGAGACCTTTGGCCCCGTGTCGCCGATCATGCGCTTCCGCGACATCGACGACGCGATTCGGATGTCGAACAGCACCGACTATGCGCTGTCGTCGTCGGTCTGCACGAACCGCTTCGACCACATCACGCGCTTCATCACCGAACTGGAAGTCGGCAGCGTGAACGTGCGCGAAGTGCCGGGCTACCGGCTCGAGCTGACACCGTTCGGCGGCGTGAAGGATTCGGGGCTGGGCTACAAGGAAGGCGTGCAGGAAGCAATGAAGAGCTTCACGAATACGAAGACGTATTCGCTGCCGTGGTAAGTGACGTGTAAGCCGCGCGCACCGGTTTCGCGGCCGGTGCGCGCGTTATTCTACCGGCTCATATCGATAGCCGATTTGCGTTTTTGCCGCGCATCGACGCGTCGGTAGAATTCGCGGACCTCTCGAACGGCATACGTGTGCCGCGGGATCATTCCCTCCAATCATTCGGGGTCCGCACCATGAAATTCCTTCGCTCCATCCTGGTCGTCGCCATGCTGCAGGCCGTTTCGGTCACGAGCGCACTGGCCGCCGACGACCTGTCGCAGATCAAGTCGTCCGGCGTGTTCCGGGTCGGCACCGAAGGCACGTATGCGCCGTTCACGTACCACGACGAAACCGGCAAGCTGACGGGCTTCGACGTCGACATCGCGACCGCGATCGCGCAGCGCCTCGGCGTGAAGCCGCAGTTCGTCGAAGGCAAGTGGGACGGGCTGATCGCGGGCCTCGACGTGAACCGCTACGACGCGGTCGTCAACGAAGTGTCGATCACCGACGCGCGCAAGGCGAAATACGATTTCTCGACGCCGTACATCACGTCCCGCGCGGTGCTGATCGTGCGCGCGGACAACACGACGATCCGCTCGTTCGACGACCTCAAGGGCAAGAAATCCGCGAACACGCTGACCAGCAATTTCGGCAAGCTCGCGGCCGCGCACGGCGCGGACGTCGTGCCCGTGCAGGGCTTCAACGAATCGATCGACCTGCTGAGCTCGGGGCGCGTCGACGCGACGATCAACGACTCGCTGTCGTACCTCGATTTCCGCAAGCACAAGCCGGACGCGAAACTGAAGATCGCGGCGACCGACACGGGCGGCGCGAGCGACGCATCGGGCGTGCTGCTGCGCAAGGGCAGCCCCGCGCTGGTGGCCGCGATCGACAAGGCGCTCGCGGACATCAAGGCCGACGGCACCTACGCGAAGATTTCGCAGAAGTATTTCGGCCGCGACGTGTCGCAACCGTGACGCGAGGCTGAACGATGCCGGCCTGGCTTCACCTGATGGCGGAATCGCTGCGGCCCCTGCTCGTCGCGGGGCTCGTGTTTACGGTACCGCTCACGCTCGCGTCGTTCGCGATCGGCCTGCTGCTCGCCTTCGGCGCGGCGCTCACGCGGCTGTTCGGGCCGCGTTGGGCGCAGGCCGCCGTGCGTTTCTACATCTGGCTGTTTCGCGGGTCGCCGCTGCTCGTGCAGCTGTTCGTGATCTTCTACGGGCTGCCGAGCGTCGGCATCGTGCTCGATCCGCTGACGGCCGCGGTGATCGGTTTCTCGCTGAACGTCGGCGCGTACAACGCCGAGGTGATCCGCGGCGTGATCGAATCGATTCCGAAGGGGCAGTGGGAAGCCGCGTACTCGATGGCGATGACGCGCCCGCAGGCGCTGCGTCGCGCGATCCTGCCGCAGGCCGCGCGCGTTGCGCTGCCCGCACTGTCGAATTCGTTCATTTCGCTCGTGAAGGACACGTCGCTCGCGGCCGTGCTGACCGTGCCGGAAATCTTCCAGGCCGCGCAGCGGATCGCTGCCGTGACCTACGAGCCGATGATTCTCTATACGGAAGCCGCGCTGGTCTATCTGCTGCTCAGCTCGGTGCTGTCCACGCTGCAGCGTCGCCTCGAAATCCGCTTCGGCCGTCATGCGCTGTTCCAGGCGGAACTGCGATGATCAGGCTCGAACGCATCGACAAGTCGTTCGGCACGCATCGTGTGCTGCACGGGATCGACCTCGCGTTGCAACCCGGCAGCGTGACGGCGCTGATCGGGCCGTCCGGCAGCGGCAAGAGCACGCTGCTGCGTTGCGTGAACCTGCTCGAAGTGCCCGAGGCGGGTGCGCTGACGGTCGGCGACGCACGCATCGACTTCTCGCCGACGCAGCGGCCGGCGCGCGACGCCGTGTTCGCGGTGCGCCGCCAGACCGGCATGGTGTTCCAGAACTTCCAGCTGTTTCCGCACCTGAGTGTCGTGCAGAACGTGATGGAAGGGCTCGTCACCGTGCAGCGCTGGCCGCGCGAGCGAGCCCGCGAACGCGCGCTCGCGCTGCTCGAGAAGGTCGGCATCGCGGACAAGGCCGACGCGTGGCCCGGCACGCTGTCGGGCGGCCAGCAGCAACGCGTCGCGATCGCGCGTGCGCTCGCGCCGTCGCCGCAGGTGCTGTTGTGCGACGAACCGACGTCGGCGCTCGATCCGGAACTGTCCGTCGAAGTGGTCGAGGTGCTGCGCCAGCTCGCACGGGAAGGTACGACGATGCTGATGGCCACCCACGACCTGCGCCTGGCCGCGTCGATTGCGCACGACGCGGTGTTTCTCGCGGAGGGCCGCGTTGTCGAAGCCGGTGCGTCGCGCGACCTGTTCGGCGACCCGCGCGATCCGCGCACCGCGAAGTTCATCTCGACGCTTGCGCAGGGCGTGCCGGTGTTCTGACGCGGCACGCGAAGAGCGATATGCGCGACAGCGGGCGTCAACCTTGCCCTGACGTGTCGAGCACCGCCGCGACGATCGCCTCCGGCGCATCTTCCTGCACCAGGTGGCCCGCGCGCGGCACCCTGATCAGCCGGCCGTTCGCGATGCGATCGGCGAGCGCCTGCCCCTGTTCGAGCGGAATCCACGTGTCGTCCTCGCCCCACACGATGCGCACCGGAAAGTCCGGCGGCGCATAACGCGCCTCGGCTTCCTCGATGTAGCGCTGGCGCATCTGCGCGATCTGGCGATAGAACGCGGCCTGGCCGTCGGGCGTGAGCCACGGCGCGCGGTAGATCGACAGCGCGTCGTCGCTCAGCGGCCGCGCGACGGCATTGCCGAGATACGCCGACACGAGCGCGTGATGCGCATACGCAGGCAGTCCGGTGAATGCGGCTTCGTGCTGCGCGACATGACGCACGAACGGCGAACCCTGCGGCGCGATTGCAACCGGATTCACGAGCGTGAGATCCGCATAGGCGACGCCGTCGAGGAAGTGCGCGCGCAACACGGTTGCGCCGCCGTAGTCGTGAGCAAGTATGCGGGGGCGTGAGATGTTCCACTCGTCGAGCAGCGCGCCGAACAGCCTGTTCTGGCGGCCGAGCGACACGTCCGCGTCCGGCATGTCGGACTGACCGTAACCGAGCAGGTCGTAGAAAAACACGCGATGACGCCGCGCGAGCCACGGCGCGATCCGGCGCCACACCTGTGACGAAAACGGCGTGCCGTGCACGAGCACGAGCGGCGGGCCTTCGCCGACCGTTCCCCAGGCAATCCGGTGGCCTTCGAAAATGAAGCGATTGGCGAGTTCGAGCATCGGCATCTCCGTGCTAACCTGTTTTGGTTGTTAACAGGTTACTCCGGATTACCTGGGTGTGAAACTGATAGGCGAAAATAAATGGTTACTCGACACGAGCCCGCGCGACTCGCGCACGCATGGGGCGCAGCCGATTTCGTCGGCGGCCATCCGGCGCTCGATTTCCTCAACACGGTGGCCGATACGGGCAAGACGCGCGACGCGGACAAGCTCGTCGACTGGCCGGCCGTGCATGCGTGGGCGGAGCGATCGGGACTGCTGGCGCCGGCCGATCTGGCGCGGCTGCTGCGTCATGCGCGGCAGGATGACGCGGACGCGCTGGCGGTGCTGCATCGCTTTCGCGAGGATGCCTACACGGCAATCTTGCACCTGACGGCCGGAGGGGGCGGCACGGCCGGCGCGCGCGCGGCGGACCGGCTCGCCGTGGCGATTCGCGACGCGATCGGGCGCAGCGCGTTCGATGCGGTCGACGGCCGGTTCGCGTGGCGGCCCGACGCGCGCGCCGCGTCGCGCTGGGTCGACGCGGCCGCACTCGGCTTCGAGCAACTGTTGCGCAGCGACGATTTCGCGCGGGTGAGGCAGTGCGGCCGGTGCACGTGGTTCTTCGTCGATCGTGGCCGCGGCGTCGGACGCCGCTGGTGCGACATGCGTACGTGCGGGAACCGCGCGAAGGTGGAGGCGTTCAGGGAGCGGTGACGCGCGCGCCGTTCCGGTTGTCGTGCCAGGCGGCGCGCGAGCGTCATGGGGCGATTTCGTGCGACCGATGCTCCGGCCACAGCGTCGCGGCGACGAACAGCCCGGCCGCGAGAAACGGCGCACCGATTGCGAGCAGGATGGCCGTGAGGCCCCAGCGATCCCAGAAGCGGTCGACGACCGCGCGCTCGGGGGTGACGGGGTCGTACAGCACGTTGACCGCTTCGCCTTCCTGCAGGCCCGGATGCGACGCCGCCGCGCCCTGGGCGAACGTGATCCGGCGTCCGCTGTCGGTCGTGAACGCGACGATCGCCGAATACAGCGACGTGCGCGGGCGGGCCGACCGCGCATTTTTTGCGATCTCGACGACGTGGCCGGTCGAGCGCGCGTAGTGGTGGGCGATCTGCCACTGACGCAGGCCGGTCGCACCGGCACCGGCAAGGAAGCTCGTGCCGATCGTGATCGGAATCAGTACGATCGCGATATCCCAGCGGCGTCGTGCCCGCTTGCGCTCGGCCCGGGTGGGCGGCGCATCGGATTGCATGCGGTGGCGTTTGCCGGCGATCAGCAGGACGCCGATCGCGAACGACGCGATGGCGAGCAGCGCCGCCACCGCCGCCGGAAACCAGCGTTGCGCGAAATCGTCGATCAGCGCGGGGCGCTCGGGATGGACGGGATCGAGCAGGACGTCGACGTTCTCGCCGATGTCGTAGGCGGGAATGGTCGACGCGGTATTGCCGGCGACCTCGCGGCGCTGGCCGTCGTTCGCGAGATACGCGACGATCGGCCGGTACGCGCGCATCGCGTCGCTGTCCTGCACGATACGGACGACCGTGCCCGGCGTGCGAACGAGGTGGCCGGTCGCCTGGCCGGCCGTGACGGCGAGTACGCCTGCCAGTACGAGCAGCACAACGCCGAGCGCCAGCGCGACGAGTGCGTCCTTACCCGGCATGGCCGGATCCGGTTCGTGCGTCGCACTGCGGATGCCGGCGTGATCGTTGGAGCGGCGTGTCCCGAGGGACTCGCCGATATCGGCGCAACCAGGCCCTCTGAATGGTCGCGTCTCGGTTACATGCTTCCATGTCTGACGTCCCATGTTCTCTCAGTGCCGGTGGGCAAACGGCAGTGCCTGCGCCGGTCGTGTGATATTTGTCGGACGATTCTAGCGGAAACGATGCGCAACGGGCGTGCGAGGGCGTACTGCGACGGGGCGCGCCGTGCGTGCGACGGCGGAAAAGGAAAAAGCCCGGTTAGCTTTCGCTAACCGGGCTTCGGAATTCCTGGTGGGGCGTGAGTGACTCGAACACTCGACCTACGGATTAAGAGTCCGCTGCTCTACCAACTGAGCTAACGCCCCCAACAGAAGAAAGATTATGCACGGGTATTTGAGGTCGTGCAAGCCCTTTCTGCAAATTTCCTGAAAATATTTCGTCACCACGACGGCAGCTGTCGGCCCGATGACGAGCGATCGCACTTTCCGCGCTCCCGGTATGATGACGCCACACGTGTTGCGCGACGGTCGCGCAATGCTTTCTGGGCTTTCGAAGATGGACGAAAACGCAGTCCGCGAATTGCTGGATCGCCTGCTGGCCCCCTGGGTCCGCTCGCTCGGTCTGGTCCCCGTGTCGATCGGCGACGACAGCGTCACGCTGCGCCTGCCGTTTTCCGGCGAATTCCGCCATTCGGGCGGCATCATCTGCGGCCAGGTGTTCACGGCGGCCGCCGACACCGCGATGGTGGTCGCGATCTCGGTCGCGCTCGGCGAGTTCCGGCCGATGACCACCGTATCGCTGAACACGAACTTCATGCGGCCCGTGCGCAAGGGCGACGTGCTCGTCACCGCGCGCGTGCTGCGGATGGGCCGCAATCTCGTATTCGGCGAAGTCGAGCTGTTCGACGAGGACGGCAAGATGGCCGTTCACGCGACGTCGACCTACGCGCTCGTCAGCTGAGCGGCGCGATGTTCGACCAGATCGTCTTTGCGGGCGGCGGCAATCGCTGCTGGTGGCAGGCCGGCTTCTGGGACATCGCCCAGCCGGCGCTCGACTTGCGCCCGCGCGTGATCACCGGCATCTCGGCCGGCGCGGCGACCGCATGCATGCTGTATACGCGCGATGCCGCCTGGGTGATGCGCTATTACGAAGAGGCGCTGCGCCACAACCGGAAGAACGCGTACTGGGGCAACCTGTTCGGGCGTGAGCCCGTGTTTCCGCATTACCGGATTTACCGTCAGGCGCTGCTCGACATCTACGGCGAGCCGTTCGCAAAGCTTGCCGCGGCGCCGGAGATCCGCATCGGCGTGTCGCACGTGCCGCGCTGGCTCGGCGCGCGCAGCGCGGTGGCCGCGGGCCTCGTCGCGTACAACATCGAAAAATACGTGCGCAAGACGCTGCACCCGACGCTCGGGCGCACGCTCGGCTTTCGGCCGGAATTCGTGCGCGCGCAGGCCTGCGCGAGCGTCGACGAGCTCGCCGACCTGATCCTGCAGTCGTCCTGCACCCCGCCGTTCACGCCGGTGCTGCGCCGTGGCGGCCGGCCCGTGCTCGACGGCGGGATGGTCGACAACGTGCCGGTCGACGCGCTCGACCCGACGCCAGGCGACGTGCTGGTGCTCGTCACGCGGCTGTACCCGCGCCCGCAGATGTTCACGGTTGCGCACGGCGAGCAGCGGCGGCTGTACGTCCAGCCGTCGAGCAAGGTGCCGATTTCGAGTTGGGATTACACGAGCCCGTCGCAGATGCGGCATGCGTACGATCTCGGGCGGCGCGACGGCGAGCATTTCCTCACGCGCGTCGCCGCGATGACGGGCGGCCGTGTGGCCGCCTGAAGACGGGAAGCAGGAAGTGGGGCCACGCGGCGGGCGCGGCCCGCGACGCTCAGCGCACGCGGCGCGGCGTCAGGGCTTCCGGGTTGACGACGCTCGACATGTCGCCCTGGTCGAACGCCAGGATGTTCCGGAATGCCGCGCTGAAGTAGAGCTCGTAGCTTTCGCGCTCGACGTAGCCGATGTGCGGCGTGCAGATCACGTTTTCCATCCGCAGCAGGCTGTAGCCCTGCAGGATCGGCTCGCTTTCGAATACGTCGATCGCGACCATCCCCGGGCGGTTGTGCGACAGCGCGTTGACCAGTGCATTTTCCTCGAGCAGTTCGGCGCGGCTCGTGTTGACGAGCAGCGACGTCGGCTTCATCCGCATCAGATCTTCCTGCTTCACGATCCCGCGCGTGTCGTCATGCATGCGCAGGTGCAGCGACAGCACGTCGCTCTGCTCGAACAGCGCTTCGCGGCTTTCGGCGGCCGTATAGCCGTCGGCGCGCGCGGCCTCGAGCGAATGCTCGCGGCCCCAGATCAGCACGTTCATCCCGAACGCCTTGCCGTAGCCGGCGACGAGCCGGCCGATCTTGCCATAGCCCCAGATGCCGAGCGTCTGGCCGCGCAGCACCTGGCCGAGGCCGAAGTTCGGCGGCATCGCCGACGTCTTCAGGCCAGACTGCTGCCACGCGCCTTGCTTGAGGTTCGCGACGTATTGCGGAATGCGGCGCTGGGCGGCCATCACGAGCGCCCAGGTCAGTTCGGCGGGGGCAATCGGCGAGCCCGTGCCTTCGAGCACGGCGATGCCGCGGTCGGTACACGCTTCGAGATCGATGTGGCTCGAAATGCGGCCGGTCTGGCTGATCATGCGCAGGTTCGGCAGCTTGGCGAGCAGTTGCGACGAAATCGGGGTGCGTTCGCGAATCAGCACGAGCGCCTCGACCTCCGCCAGACGGCTGGCGAGTTGTCCCAATCCGCGCACCGTATTGTTGAACACCTTCACGTCGTGGTCGGCAAGCATCTCGAAGCAGTTCAGCTTGCGGACGGCGTCCTGGTAGTCGTCGAGGATGGCAATTTTCATGGTGAGCGGGTGTCGCGCGTTGAAAGCGGCGGTGGCGGCGGCGCACGTCGCGCACCCGTCCCGCCCGGCCGGGGCCGACATGATGCAACGTCGGCCGCCTTCATGGTGTCTTTTTAACAGGTTGTTACGCTCCGCCGCAATTGGCGGCGGCCTGACCCGGCGCCGCTTGCGCGATGGGCGGAAGGGTGCGCTGTTGTGTCGCATCAAATACGTCCTTCCTGATTCGGCCACATACTCGACGAGGTTCACCCAATTGTTGCTTCAATCAGAATAATTGGATCATCTATCCGCAGAAGGCGAGGATTTTTGACTATTTTTATCGTCAACCGGGGCCTTGTTGAGCAACTCTGCATCATTTTCGCTGTCGTAGGAGAATTACGCATTTGCTTCATCTTTTTGAAGTTGTAACAGCGGCAGGAGTCGTTTATGGATCATTTGCAGTCGATGCGCGTGTTCGTCAAGGTTGCAGATCTCGGCAGTTTTGCGCGGGCCGCGAGTGCAATGGATATCTCCAACGCGGTCGCGACGCGTCACGTCGCCGATCTGGAAGGCCGGCTCGGCACGCGTTTGCTGAACCGCACCACGCGCAGCCTTTCCCTGACGGAGTCGGGCCAGGTCTATCTGGAGCGTGCTCGCCAGATCCTCGATGAGCTCGAGGACGTCGAGCAGATGGTCGTTGCGCGCAATCACGAGCCGGTCGGCACGTTGCGAATCGTTGCGCCGGTCGTGTTCGGCCTGCACAATCTCGCGCCCGTGTTGCAGTCGTACACGGAGAATTTCCCGAAAGTGGTGCCGGATCTCACACTGGTCGACCGGCAGGTCGATCTCGTCGAGGAAGGCTTCGACGTCGGCATCGTCGTCACGCGCCAGATGCGCAGCGCGAGCATCGTCACGCGGCGCCTGACCACCGGCTGCATGACCGTATGCGCGACGCCGAGCTATCTGGAGAAGCACGGCGTGCCGACCCATCCGGAGCATCTCGCCGAGCACCCGAGCCTCAGCCTGCCGACCGAATACTGGGGTGACGAGCGTGTGTTCACGGGGCCGGACGGCGAAGTGCGCGTGCGCCCGACCAATGTGATCGTCGCGAACAACACCGCGATGCTGCGCCAGTTCGCGCTGCTCGGGATGGGGGTCGCGATTCTGCCGAGCTACCTGATCGGCGGCGATATTGCGCGCGGCGCGCTCGTGCGGCTGCTGCCGGATTTCCGGCTGCCGCAGGTCGAGATCAACATCGCTTACCCGAGCCGGCGCCATCTGCCCGCGAAGGTGCGCACGTTCATCGACCACCTCGTCGAGCATTTCAGCCACTCGACCGACGCGACGATGGGCGAGCAGTGGGCCGCGCAGAGTCCGGCGCTCGCGCCGATCGGTGTCGAGACGCGTGCCGAGCAGCCGGAAGCGGCCGACCCGAACCTGTCGCCGCGCCTGCCGCGTTCGCCGCGCACGCGCGTTGCGGCGCCGTCGCCGCTGTAACGGCGCGACAGCCTGGCGGCCTGGCAGCGGTTGCCGCCGGCACAAAGAAAAACGCGGATCGAGCAATCGATCCGCGTTTTTTTTATGACTGCCTGCCCGCGTTCGGCATGGCCGGGGGAGCCCCCGGCCGCCAGGCCGTTACGAGCCCGTCTTGCGCGCCGTCGTCTTGCGGGCGGCGGTCTTGCGAGCCGGTGCCGGTTTCTCTTCGGCGCCTTCCGTCACGGTTTCGGCATCCTTCGTCGCCGATTTTGCCGTCTTTTTCGCGGCAGCGGCCTTCGGCTCCTTCTTCTCGAACTCGAAGCCGATCTTGCCGTCCGGCTGCTTCACGAGGAAGGCCTTGAAGTTGCGGCCCGTGCGCGACGACTTGAAGTTCGGCAGCAGATCCGTGCGGCCGTCGGCCAGCAGCTTGCCCATCTGCTCGCGCGTGATTTCCTGCTGCAGGATCACCTTGCCCGAGCGGAAGTCGCAGGTCTTCGGGTTGGCCACCGAGTGCTCGCACACGTAGCTCATCCCGTGCTCGAACACGCGGCCCTTGCACTTCGGGCACGCGCCGACCGGCTCCTGTGCGGAAAAGTCGGGCGCTTCGCCTTCCTCACCGCCCGTGTCCTGGCCGAAATCGAACTCGAGCTTGTAGTTCTTCGTCTCGTCGTCGAAGGACAGCTTGAGGATCGCCGAGAACGGGCGGCCCATCTTGCTGCGGAAGCCGGACAGCGGGCCGATCGTCTTCTCGCGCAGCAGCTCCTCGACTTCCGCGATCTCGAACTGCCGGCTGCCCGGGATCTTCGAGATCGAGAACTCGCACTTCGTGCATGCGAAGCGGCGGTAGTTTTCCTTCACCTGGCCGCCGCAGTTCGGGCACGGCGTCTCGAGCGTCGCGTAATCGCCGGGGATCGTGTCCGAATCGTATTCCTTCGCGCGCTTCACGATCTGCTGCGTCATGCGGGCGATTTCCTGCATGAACGCTTCACGCCCGAGGTTGCCGCGCTCCATCTGCGACAGCTTGTATTCCCATTCGCCGGTGAGCTCGGGCGCGGTGAGTTCCTTCACGCCGAGCCCGCGCAGCAGCGTCATCAGCTGGAACGCCTTCGCGGTCGGGATCAGTTCGCGGCCTTCGCGCACGAGGTATTTCTCGCCGAGCAGGCCTTCGATGATCGCCGCGCGCGTGGCCGGCGTGCCGAGGCCCTTCGCGGCCATCGCCTCGCGCAGTTCGTCGTCCTCGACGAGCTTGCCCGCGCCTTCCATCGCGGACAGCAGCGTCGCTTCCGAGTAGCGTGCGGGCGGCTTCGTGACGAGCGCGACGGCGGCGATTTCGTCCGTCTTCACCTTCTCGTCCTTCTGCACCGGCACGAGGTTCGCATCCGCGCCTTCGGCGTCGCGGCCGTACACCTGCAGCCAGCCCGGCTCGACGAGCACCTTGCCTTCGGTCTTGAAGTGATGGCCGGCGACTTCGGTGATCCGCGTCGTGACGCGGAATTCGGCGGCCGGGAAGAACACGGCAAGGAAGCGCTTCACGACCATGTCGTACAGCTTCTGCTCCGGCTCGGACAGCGACTTCGGCGCCTGCAGCGTCGGGATGATTGCAAAGTGGTCGCTGATCTTCGAGTTGTCGAAGATCCGCTTGTTCGGCTTCACCCAGCCCTTGTCGAGCACCTGCTTCGCATGCGGCAGGTAGTTGTTGCTCTCCTTGAGCATCTCGAGCGTGGACTGGACCGTCGACAGGTAGTCTTCCGGCAGTGCGCGCGCGTCGGTACGCGGGTAGGTCAGCACCTTGTGCTTTTCATACAGCGCCTGCGCGAGGCCGAGCGTGTTCTTCGCGGAGAAGCCGAAGCGGCTGTTCGCTTCACGCTGCAGGCTCGTCAGGTCGAACAGCAGCGGCGACAGCTGCGTCGACGGCTTCGATTCCTCAGAGACCGTGCCGATCTGGTCGCGGCACGCGGCGACGATCGTTTCGGCAGCCGGCAGGCTCCACAGGCGGGAGTCGCGCTTTTCCGGATCGAATTCGTCGCGCTTGAATTTCGGGTCGTACCACTTGCCTTCGTAAAAGCCGCCCGCGCACGCGAATTCGGCCTTCACTTCCCAGTAGTCGCGCGGGACGAAGCGGCGGATTTTCTCTTCGCGTTCGACGACGATCGACAACGTTGGTGTCTGAACGCGGCCAACTGTCGTCAGGAAGAAGCCGCCGCCCTTGCTGTTGAACGCGGTCATCGCGCGGGTGCCGTTGATCCCGACGAGCCAGTCGGCTTCCGAGCGGCAGCGTGCGGCGTCGGCGAGCGGCAGCATGTCCGCGTCGCTGCGCAGGTTCGCGAAGCCGTCGCGGATCGCCTGCGGGGTCATCGACTGCAGCCACAGGCGCTGGACCGGCTGTTTCGCCTTCGCGTGCTGCGCGATCAGGCGGAAAATCAGCTCGCCCTCGCGCCCCGCGTCACATGCGTTGATCAGGCGGTCCACGTCCTTGCGCTTCAGCAGCTTGGTGAGCACCTTGAGGCGCGACTCGCTTTTTGCGATCGGATTCAGGTCGAAATGCGGGGGGATGACGGGCAGATGCGCGAAGCTCCATTTGCCGCGCTTGACCTCGTACTCTTCCGGGGCGGCGATTTCCAGCAGGTGGCCGACAGCGGACGAAAGGACGAAATCGTCGCTTTCGTAATATTCGTCATGCTTGGTAAAGCCGCCCAAAGCGCGTGCGATGTCGTTCGCGACAGAAGGCTTTTCCGCAATGATCAGTGCTTTGGACATGACAGGTGTGTGTTGGTAGACCGGGTTCGCCGGTTGTGGGTCCCTTTTACGACCGCTTTATAGCACACGCCGCAGCAATGGCGGCTCGGCGCGTAAAAAGCGGCTCATCATAGAGGGGGGCCGCAACGGCGGCAAGCGCCCGGCGCGGCGGGGCGCGCAAATGTGCGCGAAACGACCGGCCGGCTCGCGAATTCAGGCTTCGACGGCCAGGATGTTGCGCAATTTCGGTGCGTGCGGCGCACCGGGTACCGCGCTCAGGTCGGACAGCATCCGCTCGACGATCGCAGCATGCGGCAGCACCGTGCCGAAGAAGCGGGCGGTGTGGGTATCTTCGATCAGGATCGTCGGGAAGTTCTCGACGTCGAGATCGTCGAGCTGATCGGCATGCGTTTCGATGTCGATCCAGGCAAAGCAGGCGTCCGGATGTGCGTCGGCGAGCTGGTCGAAGGCCGTCCGGTAGTCGCGGCATGTGCCGCACCACTCGGCGCACAGGCAGGCGACGAGCAACGTGCCGGGATCGGCGAGGCGCTCGGCGATCCGATCCGCATCGGTGTCGAGATTCAGCGCGGGCATGGGTTTCCTTGAGTATCGTCGGCGGCCTGGCCGCCCCTATGCGGGGGAATGTAGCACGCCGTCCACGGGCGGGGTGCGCGCTGCGTCAAGCCGCGCGAAACGTCCGCCGGGGAGGCTGGCGACGCGGCCGGCCAGTTCCAGCGCCAGCAGCGCGCGGTGCAGCACGTCGTCAGGCAGGCCGCTGTGCTCGGCGAGCCATTCATAAGTGACGGGGCCGTATCCCAATGCGGCCAGCACGGCCTGCTCGGGTGGGGTGGCGGGCAGCGGTAGTGCCGGCGACGGTGCTTCGTCTGGGGTGGACGCGGTGGCCGGAACGGCATCGCCAGTGTGGATCGCACCGCTAGCGGCACGTTGAGTGGTGGCTTCGGTTTCGCCGTGGTCGCCGGTGTCCGCGCACGGATGCCCGGAACACGCCGCGCTGCCCGACGTGCCGACGTTCGATTCACCCAGCCCGTATTCCTCGAGTACATCGAGCGGCGCCGCAGTGAGCTTCGCGCCGTCGCGGATCAACGCGTGGCAGCCCTGCGCGAGCGGCGCATGGATCGAGCCCGGCATCGCGAACACATCGCGCCCCAGTTCGTTCGCGAGCCGCGCGGTGATCAGCGAGCCGGAGCGCGGCGCGGCCTCGACGACGAGTGCGCCGACCGCGAGCGCGGCGATCAGCCGGTTGCGCTGCGGGAAGTGGGCGGCGCGGGCCGGCGTGCCGAGCGGCCATTCCGACACGATCGCGCCGTGCGCGGCGATCTCGTGGGCGAGCGCGCGGTGCCGCGCCGGGTAGACGAGATCGGCGCCGGTCGCGATCACCGCGACCGTGCCCGACCGGCCGTCGAGCCCGCCACGATGTGCGGCGGCGTCGATCCCGCGCGCGAGGCCCGACACGATCGGCAGCCCGGCGTCGGACAGTTCGCGTGCGAAGCGCGTTGCGTCGGCGAGCCCCTGCGGCGTGGCGTGACGACTGCCGACCACGGCGAGACTGCGTGCGTGCAGCAGGTCGAGCCGGCCCTTTACATATAGCAGCAGCGGCGGATCGTGCAGGTCGTGCAGCCGCGGCGGGTAGGCCGGATCGTTGAGCGTGACGAGCGCATTGCCCGGCGCGTCGAGCCACGCGAGCGCGGCGTCGGTGCGCGCGTCGAGATCGCCGCGCTCGCTTGCGCGCACGGCCAGGGCGGCGGCGGCGCTGGTTACGGCGGCGATGGCGTGGTCGGGCGCACGCAGCAACGCGTCCGGCGAGCTGAACGCATCGAGCAGTGCCTGCAGCGCGGCGGGGGCGAGGCCGGGCGCATGCGCGAGCTGCAGCCACGCGCGCACGGCGGAAGGGTTCAGCGCTTGCGGCGACATGAGGCGCCCCTCGAATGCGGTGGCCAGCGGACCGCGTGGCGCCATGATAAAATTTTCATCATCCGAAATACTCGACAGGGCCGCGCGCGCAGGCGCCCGGCCAATTGCAGGAGGCGTGATCCGCGGCATTGATTCGCCGCGCGTCCGCCTCATCTTCATTGCATCCCGGCGGCAGCGCCAGCCGGCCGGATGGCCGATGCGGCACGCCGCTCCACCGAATACCGAACGCCATGGCTTTACTCAATATTCTTCATTACCCCGACAAGCGGCTGCACAAGGTCGCGAAGCCCGTCGACAAGGTCGATGACCGGATCCGCAAGCTCGTCGCCGACATGGCCGAGACCATGTATGCGGCGCCGGGGATCGGCCTTGCGGCCACGCAGGTCGACGTGCACGAGCGCGTGATCGTGATCGACGTCTCCGAGGAGAAGAACGAGCTGCGCGCGTTCATCAACCCGGAGATCGTGTGGTCGAGCGATGCCAAGCAGATCTATGAAGAGGGCTGCCTGTCGGTGCCCGGTATCTACGACGAAGTCGAGCGTCCCGATCATGTGCGCGTGCGTGCGCTCAACGAGCAGGGCGAGACCTTCGAGCTCGACTGCGAGGGCCTGCTGGCCGTGTGCGTCCAGCACGAGATGGATCACCTGATGGGGCGCGTGTTCGTCGAATACCTGTCGCCGCTCAAGCAGACGCGCATCAAGACGAAGATGAAGAAACTCGAACGCGCGATGTAACGCGCGTTCGCCCAGCCCGACCCCGAACGCTGTCATGACCCATACGTTGCGCGTAGTTTTTGCCGGCACGCCGGAATTCGCCGCGGCTGCCCTCGCCGCGATCCACGAGGCCGGTTTTCCGGTGCCGCTCGTGCTCACCCAGCCCGATCGCCCTGCCGGGCGCGGGATGAAACTGCAGGCGAGCGCGGTGAAGCGCTACGCCGTCGAGCATGGGATGCCCGTCGCGCAACCGCCGTCGCTGCGCCGCGCGGGCAAGTACCCGGCCGAGGCGGCCGACGCGATCGAGCTGCTGCGCTCGACGCCGCATGACGTGATGGTGGTCGCCGCATACGGCCTGCTGCTGCCGCAGGAAGTGCTCGACATTCCGCGCGACGGCTGCATCAACATTCACGCGTCGCTGCTGCCGCGCTGGCGCGGCGCCGCGCCGATCCACCGCGCGATCGAGGCCGGCGACGCCGAGACGGGCGTCACGCTGATGCAGATGGACATCGGCCTCGACACCGGCGCGATGATCGAGGAAGCGCGCATCGCGATCGCGCCCGACGAGACGACCGCGACGCTGCACGACCGGCTCGCCGCCGAAGGCGCGCGACTGATCGTCGACGCGCTCGTGCAGCTCGAGCGCGACGGCGTGCTGCCGGCGACGCCGCAACCGGCCGACGGCGTGACCTATGCGGAAAAGATCGGCAAGCACGAAGCGGCGCTCGACTGGCGCAAGCCGGCCGACGTGCTTGCGCGCCAGGTGCGCGCGTTCGATCCGTTCCCGGGCGGCGTCGCGACGCTCGACGGCGCGGCGATCAAGCTGTGGGCAGCCGAGCCGGTGGCGGCGCGCGGCGACGCGGCGCCCGGCACGATCGTCGAAGCCGCGCCGGAAGGCGTGGTCGTCGCGTGCGGCAGCGGTGCGTTGCGCGTCACCCAGTTGCAGAAGCCGGGCGGCAAGCGGCTGCCCGCGCGCGAATTCCTGGCCGGCTCGCCGCTCGCCGCGGGCCAGCGTTTCGCGCTGAACGACGTTGCCTGACGCGGCCTGACCGCCATTCGACACGGCCTGCCGGGCGTGCGCAATCGGCCGGATGGCCGAGTCGCGCGGCGCGGCAGGCGCGCGTAGAATTTCCCTGCGCTCCCCGGTTTCGAGGTTTTCATGTTCGGCATCACCCATTTCGGCTTCTTCGTGCTGGCAGTTTTCCTGCTGAACGTCACGCCCGGCCCCGATACTGCCTATATCGTCGGCCGCAGTGTCGCGCAGGGCCGCGGCGCGGGGCTGATGTCGGCGCTCGGCATTTCGGCCGGCTGCTGCGTTCACGCGCTCGCCTGCGCATTCGGCCTGACCGCGCTGCTCGCGGCGTCGGCTGCCGCATTCACGGTGATCAAGCTGGTCGGCGCCACCTACCTGATCTACCTCGGCGTGCGGATGATCATCGCGAAGCAGGCGGCCGAGCCGTCGGGCACGGCGGCCACGCAAGCCGCGAAGCCGCTGCGCCAGCTGTTCATGCAGGGCTTCTGGACCAACGTGCTGAACCCGAAGGTCGTGCTGTTCTTCGTGTCGTTCTTCCCGCAGTTCGTGTCGGCCGACAGCCCGCACAAGGCATGGGCGTTCCTGGCCCTCGGCGGCGTGTTCGTCGCGATGAGCACGGTGTGGACCAGCCTCGTCGCGTGGGTCGCGGGCAGTGTCACGGCGCGCTTCTCCGGCAAGCCGGGCGTCAGGAAGTGGCTTGACCGCACGGTCGGCAGCGCTTTCGTCGGCCTCGGTCTTCGTCTTGCAACATCGCAACGGTGAGATTGAATTTTTCCGGCGAGACCTTATCTAACAAAACGCTTACAATTTTCCGCCGTGCCCTTTGACGCGCGGCGGGTCCCCTGACGGATAAGGAGTGGGTATGTTCAATTGGGTCAAAACGGCGATGCTGATGGCCGCGATCACGGCCCTGTTCATCGTGATCGGCGGGATGATCGGCGGCTCGCGGGGCATGACGATCGCGCTGCTGTTCGCGCTCGGCATGAATTTCTTCTCTTACTGGTTCTCGGACAAGATGGTGCTGCGCATGTACAACGCGCAGGAAGTCGACGAGAACACGGCGCCGCAGTTCTACCGGATGGTGCGCGAGCTGGCCACGCGCGCGAACCTGCCGATGCCGCGCGTCTACCTGATCAACGAGGATGCGCCGAACGCGTTCGCAACGGGCCGCAACCCCGAGCACGCGGCAGTCGCCGCGACAACGGGCATCCTGCGCGTGCTGTCTGAGCGCGAGATGCGCGGCGTGATGGCGCACGAGCTCGCGCACGTGAAGCACCGCGACATCCTGATCTCGACGATCACCGCGACGATGGCGGGCGCGATCTCGGCCATCGCGAACTTCGCGATGTTCTTCGGCGGGCGCGACGAGAATGGCCGGCCGGCCAACCCGATCGCGGGTATCGCGGTCGCGCTGCTCGCACCGATCGCAGGCGCGCTGATCCAAATGGCGATTTCGCGGGCACGCGAGTTCGAAGCCGATCGCGGCGGCGCGCAGATTTCCGGCGATCCGCAATCGCTCGCGACCGCGCTCGACAAGATCCATCGCTATGCGGCGGGTATCCCGTTCCAGGCGGCCGAGCAGCATCCGGCCACCGCGCAGATGATGATCATGAACCCGCTGCACGGAGGCGGCCTGCAGAATCTGTTCTCGACGCACCCGGCCACCGAGGAGCGCATCGCGCGCCTGATGGAGATGGCGCGTACCGGCCGCTTCGACTAAGCCACGGCACACCGTGCGGCAGTTGCCGCGCGGGGGCCGTCACACCACCCCGCATGCTTCGCGCTGCGGGGTGTTTCGTTTGCGCGTGCCGTAAAGGGGCCGAAGGGCCGGCAGCATCGCACGCTACAATGCCCGGTTTGGGATGGCAGGGCCCACGGGCGCCGCGATCCCGCCGTTTGCCGCATTGGCTTGCTGTGCCCGTTGGCCGCGCTTGTTTGCCGAATTTGCTCCGATGACACGAACCCGTTCTACCGCTCCGTCTTCTTCCGGCCGCCCGGCGCGCCTGTCCGCGCTGCATCTCGCGCCCGATTCGCTCGGCTTCGCACTCGACGCGGCCGCGCAGGCGGTCGATGCGGTGCGGCGCGGCACCGCGCTGCCGGCGGCGCTGTCGGCGGTATTCGCGCAGATGCCGTCCGGTGCGCAGGCGCTCGCACGCGGGGCGACGCAGGACGTCGCTTACCGGACGATGCGCCGCCTCGGCAGTGCGGACTGGCTGATCGGGCGGCTCATCAGCAAGGCGCCGCCCGCCTACGTGCACGCGGTGCTCGCCGGTGCGTTCGCGCTGCTGCTCGACCCGGCGGACGAGGCTGCGTATCCGGCGTTCACGGTGGTCGACCAGGCCGTGACCGTGATCGGGGCACGCCGCGAATGCGCGTTCGCGAAGGGGATGGTCAACGCGGTGCTGCGCCGTTTCCTGCGCGAGCGCGACGCGCTCGTCGCGGCGCTGCAGGACGATGTCGTCGCGCGCTGGAACTACCGCGCGTGGTGGGTCGCTTCGGTGCAGCGCGCGTGGGCCGACGCATGGCAGGCGATCCTCGCGGCCGGCGAGCGGCAAGGGCCGCTGACGCTGCGCGTGAACGCGCGCCGGGCGAGCGTCGACGCGTATCTCGATACGTTGCGCGAGAACGGGATCGAAGCGACCGCGATCGGCCGGCATGCGGTGCGGCTTGCATCGGCGTTGCCGGTCGATCGCATTCCGGGGTTTGCCGATGGCGTCGTGTCGGTGCAGGACGCCGGCGCGCAGCTCGCAGCCGAATGGCTCGGTGCGCGCGACGGCATGCGCGTGCTCGACGCATGCGCGGCGCCCGGCGGCAAGACCGGCCATATCCTCGAACTCGCCGATGCGGACGTCGTCGCGCTGGAAAGCGACGCCGCGCGCGCGGCACGGATCGGCGAGAACCTCGTGCGGCTGTCGCTCGAAGCGGACGTGCGTGTCGGTGATGCGGGTGCCCCCGACGCCTGGTACGACGGGCGCCCGTTCGACCGCATCCTTGCCGACGTGCCGTGCTCGGCGTCCGGCATCGTGCGTCGGCACCCCGACATTCGCTGGCTGCGCCGCGAGGCCGACATCCCGGCGCTCGTCGCGGAACAGCGCCGCATTCTGGCCGCGTTGTGGCCGCTCGTGAAGCCGGGCGGCGAACTGCTTTACGTGACCTGTTCGGTCTTCCCCGAGGAAGGCGAATGGCAGGCCCGCTGGTTTGAAGCGGCCTGTGAAGATGCGGTACGATTGGACGCCCCCGGCCAGCTGCTGCCGGGCGGAGTGCAGGGAGGGGCGGCCGCCGGCGCACTCGACCAGAACACCGATCACGACGGATTTTTCTACGCGCGGTTTCAGAAACGGTGACGATCAAACACCTTTTTCCACTTCGGCTCGCGGCCGTCCTGATGGTCGCGTTGACGCTGTGCCTGACTGTCGTCCGGCCGGCGCATGCCGAGTCGATCGCCGTGCAGCGCGCGTCGCTCCAGTCCGACGGAAGCGGCTGGGCGCTCGACGCACGTTTCGATTTCGAGCTGAACCCGAACCTCGAGGATGCCGTCAACAAGGGCATTCCGCTTTATTTCACGACCGACTTCGAGTTGAGCCGGGCGCGCTGGTACTGGTTCGACGAGCAGCCGGTGGCGGTGACGCAGACGATCCGCCTGTCGTTCCAGCCGCTCACGCGCGAATATCGCGTGTCGACGGGCGGCCTGCAGCTCGGTTTCCCGTCGCTGAAGGATGCGCTTGCGGTGGTCCGTCACATCACGTCGTGGCACGTGATCGACCGCAACCAGGTGCGCGCGGGCGAAACCTACACGGCATCGGTGCGGATGCAGCTCGATACGGCGCTGATGCCGAAGCCGTTCCAGGTCGATGCCGTGAACAACCGCGACTGGACGCTCGGGTCGGACTGGAAGCGCTTCAACTTCACGGTGACCGAACGTGCTAAATAAAGTGCGCCGCGCGGCCAGCGGGAAGAGCCTCCTCATTCGCGTGATCGTCTCGACCGTCGCGCTCACCGCGCTGCTGCTGCTCGTGCTGCTCGCGGCCGCGAGCGCGAACACCGAATTCTTCGACCGCTACTACTCGTGGCTGTACGCGACGAACATCGTCGTCGCGCTCGTGTTCCTGCTCGTGGTGCTCGGGCTGATCGGGATGATCGTCGTACGCCTGAGGAAGGGCAAGTTCGGCACGCGGCTGCTCGCGAAGCTCGCGGTGTTCTTCGCGCTCGTCGGCGTGGTGCCGGGCGGGATCATCTACATCGTGTCGTACCAGTTCGTGTCGCGCAGTATCGAGTCGTGGTTCGACGTGAACGTCGAGACGGCGCTGACGGCCGGCCTGAACCTCGGCCGCGGGATGCTCGATGCGTCGCTGTCCGATCTGCAGACGAAGGCGCGGCTGATGTCCGACCAGCTCGCGAGCGTCGATGTGAACACCAACGGCACGACGCTCACGCTGCTGCGGCTGCGCGACCAGTTCGGCGTGCAGGACGCGACGATCGTCGAGCCGAGCCGCGGCGGCTCGGGTGCGGCCCCCGACCTGCATATCGTCGCGCAGGCGTCGGGCAATTTCGCGGCACTGATTCCGGACGACCTGCCGACGCCGCTGATGCTGAACCAGGCGCGCGAACACGGCGCGTACGCGGCGATCGAGGGTGAAGTCGACGGCGACCCGCGCGCGCACGGCGCGAAGGGCGCGCTGCGGTTGCGCGTCGTGCGGCCGATTCCCGATGCATCGACGTCGTTGCTGCAGCCGGCGGAACGCTTCCTGCAGCTCACGCAGCCGGTGCCGCCGACGCTTGCCCACAACGCGGACGCCGTGCAGCGCGCGTATCGCGAGTACCAGGAAAAGTCGCTCGGCCGCACGGGGCTGCGCAAGATGTACATCGGCACGCTGACGCTGGCGCTGTTCCTCGCGACCTTCATCGCGATGATGCTCGCGCTCGCGCTCGGCCAGCAGCTCGCGCGGCCGCTGTTCCTGCTCGCGCAGGGCACGAAGGAGGTCACGGAAGGCGACTACACGCCGAAGCGCGAGATCAAGACGCGCGACGAGCTCGGCTTCCTCACGCAGTCGTTCAATGCGATGACGCGTCAGTTGTCGGAAGCGCGGCTCGCGGTCGAGAAGAACCGCGTCGCGCTCGAGCATTCGAAGACGTATCTCGAGAGCATCCTCGCGAACCTGACGGCCGGCGTGTTCGTGCTCGACCGGCAGTTCCGGCTGACGACGGCCAATCGCGGCGCCGAGCGGATCTTCCGGCAGCCGTTCAACGCGCTGATCGGCACGACGCTCGACCGGATCGGCGTGGCCGCCGGGTTCGGCGCGATGGTGCGCAAGGCGTTCGCCGATCGCGAGGCGGCGTCCGACGGCGGCAGCGGCGATCGCGGCCACTGGCAGCAGCAGTTCGCGATCGAGGTGCCGGGCGAAGCCGATCCGCTGACGTTGCTCGTGCGCGGCACGCGCCTCGTGTCGACGGTCGAGGGGCAGGCCGACGATCCGCAGACGTCCGGTTACGTCGTCGTGTTCGACGACATCTCCGACGTGATTTCCGCGCAGCGTTCGGTCGCGTGGGGCGAGGTCGCGCGCCGGCTCGCGCACGAGATCAAGAATCCGCTGACGCCGATTCAACTGTCGGCGGAGCGGCTGCAGATGAAGCTGTCCGACAAGCTCGCCCCGCCCGATGCCGATGTGCTCAAGCGCGGCGCGACGATGATCGTCAATCAGGTCGCCGCGATGAAGCGGATGGTCGACGATTTCCGCGAATACGCGCGCACGCCGCCGGCGGTGCTCTCGAACCTGCAGTTGAACGAACTGGCGAGCGAGGTGCTCGGGCTGTACGGGGTGGGCGAAGGCAAGAGCGCGATCGTCGCCGAGCTCGCGCCGTCGCTGCCGGTGATACGCGGTGATGCGACGCAACTGCGCCAGGTGATTCACAACCTGCTGCAGAATGCGCAGGATTCGGTCGCGGAGTCGGCGCATCCGCGTGTGTTGATCGAAACCAAGACAGTAGAATATGGCGATCCCGACGCCGAGGGCAAAACGCGCGTCGCGGTACGTCTTACCGTGTCCGACAACGGGCCCGGTTTTCCGGCGCGCATCCTGACTCGCGCGTTCGAGCCTTATGTGACGACGAAGGCGAAGGGCACGGGTCTGGGGTTGGCCACGGTCAAGAAGATCGTCGATGAGCACGGTGCGCGGATCGATCTGCGCAATCGCATGCACGGCGAGACCGTCGAGGGTGCGCAGGTGTCGATCCTGTTCCTGCAGATGGCGAGCGATGCGCCAGGCGCCGAATCGGGCGTGCAGGACGGGGCGGCCCCCGCCAAGACAAAAGCAAGTGAGCAGACAAAGGCAGCGTAAATGGCAACCATCCTGGTGGTAGATGATGAAATGGGCATCCGGGAATTGCTCTCGGAGATCCTCAGCGATGAAGGACACGTCGTCGAGGCGGCGGAGAACGCGCAGGCCGCGCGGGAATACCGGTTGAATCAGGCGCCCGATCTCGTGCTGCTCGATATCTGGATGCCCGATACCGACGGCGTGACGTTGCTCAAGGAGTGGGCAGCGCAGGGGCTGCTGACGATGCCCGTGATCATGATGTCCGGACACGCGACGATCGATACGGCCGTCGAGGCGACGAAGATCGGCGCGCTCGATTTCCTCGAGAAACCCATCGCGCTGCAGAAGCTGCTGAAGTCCGTCGAGCACGGTCTCGCACGCGGGGCGGCGCCAGTGTCCGCGAACGCGGCGGCGAAAGCCGGTGCGGGGCAGGCGGCGGGGCCCGCGGCGGTGGCGTCCGCGGCTGCGCTGCCGACGCTCGGCGACGACATGGCTTCGGCACTCGGCCTCGCGGGCCAGACGGCCGCGATCCCGTTCGACATCCCGTTGCGCGAAGCGCGCGATGCGTTCGAGCGCGCGTACTTCGAATATCACCTCGCGCGCGAAAACGGCAGCATGACGCGCGTCGCGGAGAAGACGGGCCTCGAGCGCACGCATCTGTATCGCAAGCTCAAGCAGCTCGGTGTGGAGCTCGGCAAGAAGCCGTCCGAAGGCGCCGTATAAAATATTTCGTGAAAGTACTTGATCAAGTAACGAAGGGTGGATATACTTTCTCTTCTTCGTTGGCCCGGTAGCTCAGTTGGTAGAGCAGCGGATTGAAAATCCGCGTGTCGTTGGTTCGATTCCGACCCAGGCCACCAGAATTAAAACCCCAAGAATCGGAAGGTTCTTGGGGTTTTTCGTTTGTGGTGAGGTTTGCGTGACGCGTGGTGTGGGATGGCGTGCCCGGCAGTGTTCATGAGGGCATGATAAAATCCGTGTCCGCTCAATAACTTAGCGCATCGCTTCATGCGCACGGCAGGCTGCCAGCGTGGCGCCGCCGTGGCGCGCGGCAACGATGCCGCGCGATGGGCGGTATAAGCGCTCCGCCGCGTTCGCGGCCAATTGCGCTGCCTATACTGGTCGAGCCGGCCCAGGCCGGCACGCGTCGGGCCGCCCGGCGGCAGCCGGCCCCGGGGCGCAGCGCGACGCGAGCCTACACATTCACGGAGTATCACGGTGATTCGGACAGACGCTAAAGACGGCGCGCTCGTGTTGTTTTCCGGCGGGCAGGACTCGGCCACGTGCGTGGCATGGGCCCTCGAACGCTACCAGACGGTCGAGACGCTCGGCTTCGATTACGGCCAGCGCCACCGCGTCGAACTCGAATGTCGCGAAGGCGTGCGCGAAGCGCTGAAGCGTGACTTTCCCGCCTGGTCGGACCGGCTCGGCGACGATCACATGATCGACCTGTCGGTGCTCGGCGCGATCAGCGATACCGCGATGACCCGCACGATCGAGATCGAGACGGCGGCGAACGGCCTGCCGAACACGTTCGTGCCGGGCCGCAACCTGATGTTCATGACGATCGCCGCGGCGATCGCCTACCGCCGCGGGCTGCGTGTGCTGGTCGGCGGGATGTGCGAGACGGATTTCTCGGGCTATCCCGACTGCCGCGACGACACGATGAAGGCGCTGCAGGTCGCGCTGAACCTCGGGATGGATACGCGCGTCGTGCTCGAGACGCCGCTGATGTGGCTCGACAAGGCGCAGACGTGGCAGCTCGCCGAACAGCTCGGCGGCGAAGCGCTCGTCGAACTGATCCGCGTCGAGACGCACACGTGCTACGTGGGCGAGCGTGCGGAACTGCACGAGTGGGGCTTCGGCTGCGGCGAATGCCCGGCCTGCAAGCTGCGCAAGCGCGGCTACGAGGCGTACCTGAAGGGCGAGCGGGTGACCGAAGCGCCGCTGTGATGCAGCAGCCACGGCAGCGCCTGGTGATTAACGGATTCTGATCGACAACGAGCGGCGCGAGCCGGACGAAGGACGATGACTTACGCGGTCAAGGAAATTTTCTACACGTTGCAGGGCGAGGGCGCGAACGCGGGCCGGCCGGCCGTGTTCTGCCGGTTCGCCGGCTGCAACCTGTGGTCGGGCCGCGAAGAGGATCGTGCGGAGGCCGTGTGCCGCTTCTGCGATACCGACTTCGTCGGCACCGACGGTGAGAACGGCGGCAAGTTCAAGGACGCCGAAGCGCTGGTCGCGACGATCGCCGGCTTGTGGCCGGAGGGCGAGGCGCACCGCTTCGTCGTCTGCACGGGCGGCGAGCCGATGCTGCAGCTCGACCAGCCGCTCGTCGACGCGCTGCATGCGGCCGGCTTCGAGATCGCGATCGAGACCAACGGCTCGCTGCCGGTGCTCGAATCGATCGACTGGATCTGCGTGAGCCCGAAGGCCGACGCGCCGCTCGTCGTCACGAAGGGCAACGAGCTGAAGGTCGTGATTCCACAGGACAACCAGCGGCTGGCCGACTACGCGAAGCTCGACTTCGAGTATTACCTCGTCCAGCCGATGGACGGCCCGTCGCGCGACCTCAATACGAAGCTCGCGATCGACTGGTGCAAGCGTCATCCGCAGTGGCGGCTGTCGATGCAGACCCACAAATATCTGAACATTCCCTGAGCCCCGGCTTTTGACATCGTGCTGATTACCCGAAAACTCGAATTCGACGCGGGCCACCGCATTCCCGACCACCGCAGCCAGTGCCGGAACCTGCATGGCCATCGCTACGTGCTCGAAGTCACGCTGCGCGGCGATCTCGTCGATACCGAGGGGGCGCCCGACCGCGGCATGGTGATGGATTTCGCCGACGTGAAGGCGCTCGCGATGGAGCACCTGGTCGGCAAGTGGGACCACGCGTTCCTGGTCTATGCGCGCGACGACGTCGTGCGCTCGTTCCTCGAGCAGATGGCCGACCACAAGACGGTCGTGATCGACCGGATTCCGACCGTCGAGAACCTCGCGGCGATCGCGTTCGACATCCTCGCGAACGTGTACGACGCGCACTACGGCGTGAACCTGCGGCTCGAGCGCGTGCGCCTGTACGAAACGCCGAACTGCTGGGCCGACGTCGAGCGCCAGCCCGGCCGCTGATCCCGCCTTCTCGGCAGCCCCGCCAGCCGGTGCGGGCTGCCTGACGCCGCACCTGGCGGCCCCTCCCGCCTCGCTCCCCGTCCGTTTCCACATTCCGCGTAACGCCGCGCTATGATCGTTGCGTGGCGCCGAAAAACGCCGCCGTGCGCGGTCGTTCGGCCGGCGCTGTCAGATCGGCCGCCCACAACCGACCAACGTTCCAGGGCCCGGTCCTGGCGCCGCCGTGCAATGCTGCCCGGCGCGCCGCGCTCCGTTTTGCCCGTTGCTTGTCCCGTTCGATTGCCGTTCCGTCCCGGAGGCCGTATCGATGAGCACGCTCACCAATTCCCTCAAACAACGCCTGCGCGACAGTGACGAGCCGCTGTACGGCCTGTGGCTGTCGCTCGGCAGCGACTCGGCCGCGGAAGCGCTCGCGCATGCCGGCTACGACTGGCTCTGCATCGACATGGAGCACGCGCCGAACGACAGCCGCGATGTTGCATCGCAGCTGCGCGCGATCGCCGCCGCCCATCTGCCGAGCGAGCCCGTCGTGCGCGTGCCGGCGCGTGAGCCGTGGCTCGTGAAGCGCGCGCTCGATGCGGGCGCACGCACGCTGATGTTTCCCTGCATCGAGACGCTCGACGATGCCACGCACGCGGTGCGGCTCACGCGCTATCCGTCGCCCGATTCGCCGGACGGGCTGCGCGGCGTCGCCGGCATGGTGCGCGCGGCGGCGTTCGGCATGCGTCGCGACTACGTGCAGACGGCGAATGCGCAGGTCGCGGTGATCGTGCAGATCGAATCGGCGCGCGGCGTCGATGAAGTCGAGCGGATTGCGGCGCTGCCCGGCATCGATTGCCTGTTCGTCGGCCCGGCCGATCTCGCGGCGAGCCTCGGGCACCTTGGCGACATCCGTCACCCGGACGTCGAAGCCGCGATGGCGCGCGTGCTCGCGGCCGGCCGGCAGGCCGGCGTCGCGGTCGGCATCTTCGCGGGCGATACGGCTGCCGCGCGCCAGTATCGCGAGGCCGGCTACCGGATGATCACGGTGTCGGCCGACGTCAGCTGGTTGTTGCGCGCCACGCGGCAGGCGCTGCAGGAGGTGCGGTCATGAGCGGTGGCGATGGCGCATGCCGTGGGCGCGCGCAGGGTGGGTTGGGGAGGCGCCGGCAGGTCGGCGCGGTGTTCGGCCTGTGGGTCGTGTGGATCGCGGCCGCCGCGCAGGGCGCGCCGCAAGCGAAGCCCGATCCGTCGCACGAGACGCAGTCGGCGGTCGCCGACTACAACGCCGGCGACTTTCGTGCGGCGCTGGTGCAGTTCCACGACGCGGCCGAGCGCGGCGACCGTCTCGCGCAATTCAACTACGCGATGATGCTGCTGACGGGCGAAGGCGTGACCGCGAACGTCGACGAAGGGCTGCGCTGGCTGAAGCGCGCGGCCGACGCGAACATGTCGCATGCGCAGTACGTGTACGGCCGGATGTTCGATGACGGCGAGTTCGTCGCGCGCGATCCGGCCGAAGCGCACCGCTGGTTCCTGCGGGCGGCGAAGCAGGGGCACGTGCAGGCCGAGCTGTCGCTCGCGAACCAGTTCCTCGACGGGCGCGGCACGCCGCGCGACAACCGGCAGGCGTTCACGTGGTACAAGCAGGCCGCCGACGCGGGCGAGCCGACCGCGCAGTACGTGACCGCGTCGTTCTACGAGCGCGGCGGCGACGGCGTCGCGCAGAACCTCAACATTGCGCGCGCGTATTACGCGGCGGCGGCCGCGCAGGGCGACGAGACGGCCGGGCTGAAATTCAAGGAGCTGAGTGCGCGGCTCAAGGCGCAGGGGCCGGCATCGGGCGCCGGTGCGGAACCGGGCGGGGCGCACGCACCGCCGCCGTGAGCCGGGGCGCGCGCCGCGCGGTCAGCTCTTCATCAACCGCCGCTGCCGCCCGACGCTCATGATCATCCCGATCGCGATGCCGAGCGTCGTGAGCGCGGTGCCGCCGTAACTCATGAACGGCAGCGGCACGCCGACGACCGGCAGCACGCCGCTCACCATCCCGATGTTGACGAACGCATAGACGAAGAACGCGAGCGTGAGCGAGCCCGCGAGCAGGCGGCCGAACAGCGTTGCACCCTGCGCGGCGATATAGAGCCCGCGCGCGATCAGCGCCATGTACAGCGTCAGCAGCACGAGCCCGCCGACGAGCCCCCATTCCTCGGAGAACACCGCGAAGATGAAGTCGGTGTGCTTCTCCGGAATGAATTCGAGGTGCGCCTGCGTGCCTTTCAGGTAGCCCTTGCCGAGCACGCCGCCCGAGCCGATCGCGATCACGGCCTGGATCGTGTGGAAGCCCTTGCCGAGCGGATCGGAAGTCGGGTCGAGCAGCGTACACACGCGGTGCTTCTGGTAATCGTGCATCAGCGGCCACTGCACTTCGGGCTGGCAGATGCGCTCTTCGAACACCGCGATTGAGCCGACCGCGATCACGCCCGCGACGAGCACCGGCACGATCAGCTTGAACGACAGGCCGGCGAGGTAGATCACGAAGAAGCCGGCCGCGAACACGAGCAGGCCCGTGCCGAGGTCGGGCTGCTTCGCGATCAGCCCGACCGGTACCAGCAGGATTCCGAACGCGGCGATGAAGTCGTACCAGCGCAGCCCGCCCTCGCGGCGCTGGTAGTACCACGCGAGCATCAGCGGTGTCGCGATCTTGAGGATTTCCGACGGCTGGATCACGACGCCGACGTTCAGCCAGCGCTTCGCGCCCTTCTTGGTCATCCCGAACAGCGCGACCGCAATCAACAGCGCGACCCCGAACGTGTAGAGCGGGACCGCGAAGCGCATCAGCGTCGTGGGCGGGATATTGGCGATCACCCACATCAGCACGAACGTCAGCAGGATGTTGCGCAACTGGTCCTCGACGCGGCCCGGCATGTCGATCGCCGCGCTGTACAGCGTGACGATGCCGACGCACAGCAGCAGGAACACGATGAGGGCGAGCGGGCGGTCGAAGCCCGCGAACATCTGCTTGATCTTGTCGAGCCAGGCGCGCTTGTCGAATTGCATGCCTTTCTCCGTTAATGAGCGGTGCCGGCGTCCGCCGCTTTCGCGGGGGCCGTTGCACGGTGATTGTCGTCGCGCGGCGTGGCGACGAGCGGCTGCGCATCGCTGGCGGGCCGGCGTGGCCGGTGCGGGCGCCGGATCGGCGGCAGGCTCGCGGCCC
>NZ_JAAGPH010000109.1:0-28754 GCF_017104705.1 Burkholderia sp. Se-20373
CCGTCTGCAGGCCCAGCTTCGTGATGGTGCCGATCAGCGCCGGCCACGGCGTCGGGGGCGGCAGCACCACGTCGATCAGGCCGCCGAGCGCGGCCAGCAACGCCCAGTGGCCGCCGTAGCCGAGCACCGCGCCTGCGGCGCCGGACACGATCCCGATGCCGGCGAATTCGAGTGCGAACAGCGCGCCGAGCGTGCGGCGGCTCACGCCGAGGCAGCGCATCGTCGCGCAGCCGTCGAGGTGGCGCCGCATGTAGCGTTGCGCGGCCATCGCGATCGCGACCGCCGCGAGCAGCGCGGTGAGCAGCGCGACGAGCGTCAGGAAGTGGCGCGCGCGATCCAGCGTCTGCCGCACCTGCGGCTGGCCTTCCTGCAACGACTCGAGACCGACGCCGCGCAGCTTCCCGCCGTCGACACGTGCGTGCGCATACGCCTCGAAACGCGCGACGGCCTGCTGGTCGCCGGCAACCAGCAGCCGGTACGTGACACGGCTGCCATAGCCGGTGAGACCCGTCGCGGCCAGTTCGTCCGCGCGCATCATCAGCCGCGGCGAGAAATTGACGAAGGAAAACCCGCGATCCAGCTCGCGGGAGATCGACGCGGCGACCTTGAACGTACGCAGCCCGACGCGCACCGTATCGCCCGCCTTCAGGTGCAGCGCATCGAGCAGCGCCGGATCGGCCCATACGGTGCCGGGCGCGGGAATCGCGGCCGCCTTCTGCGCGGTGGCCGCGCCGGCCGGCAGGATCTCGACCGCGCCGCGCAACGGATATCCGGGCGACACGGCCTTCACGGCCGCGAGGCGCGACGGCGCCGCGTCGGTCGCCTGCCCGCCCGTGGCGGACGCGATCATGCTCGGAAAGATGGCGGTCGTCGCGGTACGCAGGCCGAGCGCGCGGGCCTGCTGGTCGAACGACGGATCGACGGGACGATCGGCCCGCACGACGAAATCGGCGCCGAGCATCTGGCGCGCGTCGCGCTCGAGCCCCTGGCGCAGCCGGTCCGCGAGGAAGCCGACGCTCGTCAGCGCCGCGACCGCGAGCACCAGTGCCAGCACGAGCAGCGTCAACTCGCCCGCGCGCCAGTCGCGCGCGGTCATGCGGGCGGCCTGGCGGATCAGGTCGCGCAGGCCGAAGCGGCCGGCATGCGCGTTCACCTCATGGCCGGATTGCCCGGCCGGCGGCTGCGCCGCAGGTTGCCGACCCTTCAATCGCGCTTCCCCCCGATCGAGTTGAGCCGCGACACCATGTGGTTCGCCATCCCGCGAAAGCCGCCCGAGACCCCGCGCCACAGGCGCGGGAGCGCCCACGCGGACGCCGCGATGAAGGCGGCAAGCAGCACGAGGAACGCGAGCGGAACGAAGAACGCGAGCACGAGGCCGCCGACCACGAGGCCGTCCTCGGTCGACGACGCGATCCAGTTCGAAATCGGCTCCGGCGACAGATTGATCATCGCGCGCGTGCCGGCCTTCGCCACGTGCGCGGCACCGGCGAGCGAGCCGCCGGCGAGCCCCGCGACCGCGAGCACGGTCGGATCGGCATGGCCGAGCGCGCCGGCTGCGAGCACGGCGCCGGCCGGAATGCGGATGAAGGTGTGCACGGCATCCCACAGCGAGTCGAACGCGGGGATCTTGTCGGCAAGGAATTCGGTGACGGTGAGCACGGCCGCGGCGCCGATGACCCACGGCGACATCAGGACAGCCAGCGTGTCGGGCAGGTGGAGCCAGCCGAACCGCGCCAGCACGCCGGCGATCAGCACGGTCAGGTACAGGCGCAGGCCGCTCGCCCACGCGAGCCCCGCGCCGAGCGAAATGGCTTCGATCATGGCCCTCTCCTTGCACTTTCCGTGCGCTTTGCCGATTGATCGGATCGGATCGGGTCGGACAGGCCGGCCGCGCGGCGCGTGGCGACCGGCACCGCGTGCCGCGAGAAGCACGACGGTATTCAGGCCCGAATGCGTTCCATTATAGACAGGCCAGGCGCACGGCCGGCGCAATTCCGCAGTGCGGTAACCGGCTGCACGTGCGCCCGGGTGCCATTTGTTACGCAGCCGACGACAGCTTCAGGCCGATCAGCCCCGCGACGATCAGCACGGCGCTCGCGACGCGCGCAACGGTCAGCGCCTCGCCCATCACCACGATGCCGAATACGAACGCACCGACCGCGCCGATGCCGGTCCACACCGCGTACGCGGTGCCGAGCGGCAACTGGCGCATCGCGACCGCGAGCAGCCCGAAGCTGGCCAGCGCCGTCACGATCGTCAACACCGACGGACCGAGCTTCGTGAAGCCGTCCGACGATTTCATGCCGGCCGCCCAGGCCACTTCCAGCAAACCGGCAATGAACAACAATACCCACGCCATCTCGACGTACTCCGTATCGGATGGGGCCGTCCCCGTTGAAGCGAATGACCCGGGGTCGTCCCCGGGCGGCGCCGAGTATAACAAGATGCTTACGGACACGGCGCGTGGCCGGCGGCCGATCGGGGGCGCGATCGGCCAGGCCCGGTCAGTTCGACACGCGCTTCGGCGTGACGCCGGCGACGCAGCGGTCGTCGCGGTACAGCGCCCACTCCTCGCACACGCGGCCATCCTTGAACACGCACATGCCGACCTGCCCGCTCGACAGGTTGCGGGTCGTGTGGCGGCCGCCGAGCTTGGCGCAATTGACCGACGCGGGATTGGCCATCGCCTGCTGCTGCGACGACGGTTGCTGCCCGGGCGGCAGCGGTTGGGCGAACGCGCCAGACGCGGCAAGCGCCAGCGCACAGATGACGACCAGACGGACGGACATTGCACGCTCCTCGTTTTCGTTCGCGGAACGGTCAGGATAACGGGGAATGAGCGCCGGGTGTGCAACGCGCGTGCCGGCCGCGAGACTGTCGCGCCGGCGCAACCCTGCCGGCACGCGACGTCACGCGCACGGGCGCCGTTGCGCCGCGGCTACGCGCGTCATGCGGCGCCGACCAGCCGGTAACCGACGCCCGTCTCCGTCACGATGTACTCGGGCTGCGCCGGGTCGCGCTCGAGCTTCTGGCGCAGGTGCGCCATGTAGATGCGCAGATAGTGGTGGCTTTCGACGTGCGACGGCCCCCACACGTCGCGCAGCAGCTGGCGGTGCGTGAGCACGCGTCCCGCGTGCCGCACGAGCGTCGCGAGCAGCCGGTATTCGAGCGGCGTCAGGTGCACGATCTCGTTGTCGCGCCACACCTGGCGCAGCGCGAGATCGACGGTCACGGTGCCGAAGGTCACCTTCGGCGACTCGTTCGCGCCACCCTGGTTGCGCCGGCGCAGTTGCGCGCGGATCCGCGCGCGCAGTTCGGACACGCCGAACGGCTTGGTCAGGTAATCGTCGGCGCCTGCGTCGAGCGCCGCGACCTTCTCTTCTTCCTGCGTGCGCGCGGACAGCACGATCACCGGCACCTCGGACCAGCCGCGCAATTCCCGGATCACGTCGAGGCCGTCGGTATCGGGCAGGCCGAGATCGACGATCACGAGATCGGGCTTGCGCGTCGCCGCGTCGATCAGCCCCTGCTTGCCCGTCTCGGCCTCGAACACCGCGATGTCCTCCTCCTCGAGCGCGGCGCGCACGAAACGGCGGATCTGCTTTTCGTCCTCGATCAGGACGACGGTCAGGCTGGGTTCACTCATGATCTGGCAATGATTCGGATGGGGACGACGCACCCGGCACTTCGGGTTCGTCGTCGGGTACGGCAGGCGCGGCCGGCGGCGTCTCGACCGGCAGCGTGAACCAGAAACGCGCGCCCGTCACGTGGCCGTCGGGTGCCGTACGGTTGAACGCGCCGATTTTACCGCCGTGCGCTTCGACGATCGCGCGGCAGATCGCGAGGCCGAGGCCGATGCCCGGCGTCGCCGATTCCTTCTCGCCGCGCGTGAACTTGTCGAAGATCCGCGTTTCCATCCCGGCCGGCAGGCCGGGACCGTAATCGTCGACGAGCACGCGCACGAACGGCAGCCCGTCGTCGGTCACGCGCTCGGCGCCGATGTCGAGCGGCGTATCGGCCGGCGTGTACTTCGCCGCGTTCTCGAACAGGTTGGTGAACAGGCGCTCCATCAGCACCGCATCCATCTGCAGGAGCGGCAGGTCGGCCGGCAGCACGACGCGCGCCGGATGGCGCGCAAGCACGCGCTTGCAGGCGGCGAGCGCGGCGCCGACGGTTTCCTCGAGCAGCGACCACTGGCGCTTCAACTGCAGGCTGCCGGCCTGCAGCCGCGCCATGTCGAGCAGGTTCGTGACGATGCCAGTCATCCGCAGCGCCTCGTCGTGGATCGCGTCGACGAGTTCGCCCTCGCGCTGCGCGAAGCGTTCGGCCGCCGCGGCGTCGCCGCCCTGCGCGGCCGTGCGCCCGTTCGCGAGCATCGACGAGAAGCCGACGATCGTCGTGAGCGGCGTGCGCAGGTCGTGCGAGATCGCCGACAGCAGCGAGTTGCGCAGCCGCTCGGACTCCATGTTGACGAGCGCGTCGCGCGCGATCTCGACGTAGTGCACGCGTTCGAGCGCGAGCGCGATCTGCGCGGCGAACGCGTCGAGCATCCGCTGCTGCTCCGGCACCTCGAGTTCGCGCGGCTCGCGCGACGCGACCGCGAGCACGCCGCGCGTACGCATCGGCGCCTTCAGCGGCAGGTACAGCGCGGCCGTCGCGGGCAACGTATCGGTGCCGCGGCCGGCCGGCTTCTGCTGGTCGTACACCCACTGGCCGACGTCGCTGTCGAGGTCGGTGCCCGTCAGCGTGACGGCCGCATCGGGCTCCTCGATCTTCTGCCGTACCTTGTCCGCACTGTCGGGCAGCAGGAACGCGACGCGCGCGCGGAACACCTCGCCCACGTGACGGCTGCCGATCTCGACGATCTGCTCGGTCGTCAGCGCCGCGCCCAGCTCGCGCGCCATCGCGTAGATCGCGCCGGTGCGGCGCTCGCGGCGCTGCGCGACGCTCGCCTGGCGCGTCAGCGTCGACGTCAGGTGGCTGATCACGAGCGACGTCAGCAGCATCCCGAAGAAGGTCAGCAGGTATTGCGTGTCGCTGACCGAGAACGACATGCGCGGCGGCACGAAGAAGTAATCGAACGCGGCCACCGACAGGAACGACTGCAGCACGCCCGGGCCGCGCCCGAGCCGCACGGCCGAAAACACGACGCCGAGCAGGTACAGCATCACGAGGTTCGTGAGGTCGAGCCGCTCGGACACGAGGCTCGCGACCACCGTGATCGCCGCGCAGATCGCGGCCGCATACACGTAGTGCCGCGGCGGCGAACGATGCGTGCCGAACTGTGCGAACGCGTCGCGCCAGTCGCGCGCACGTGCGTCAAGCGGTGCCGCGCGCGCCTCGTCGCTCGCGGACGCCCGGATCAGCATCAGGTCGACGTCGCCCGCGCGTTCGGCAAGCTTCTCGCCGAACGGCCGCACGAAGCGGCGCACGAGCCCGACCTTCGGCGAGCCGCCCGCGACGATCTTCGACACGTTGCGCACCTTCGCATAACCGATCAGCGCGGCAACCGCGTCGGCGCCGGCGAGCGTGGCCGTCTCCGCGCCGAGCTCGGCCGCGAGCTTCAGCGCATCGAGCGTGCGCTGCCGTCGCGCATCGGGCAGCCGCTGCAGGCGCGGCGTCTCCACATAGACAGCGATCCAGTCGGCCTTCAGGCTCGCGGCGAGCCGCGCGGCCGCGCGCACGAGCGTCGGCGCCTCCGGGCCCGGCCCGACGCACACGAGCAGCCGCTCGCGGGCCTGCCAGATGCGCTGGATCGAGCGGTCGGCGCGGTATTCGCGCATCTGCGCGTCGACGCGATCGGCCGTACGCCGCAGCGCCAGTTCGCGCAGCGCGATCAGGTTGCCCTTGCGGAAGAAGTTGCGCACTGCACGCTCGGCCTGCTGCGCGAGATAGACCTTGCCGTCGCGCATCCGCTCGAGCAGCTCCTCGGCCGGCAGGTCGACCAGCGTGACTTCGTCGGCCGCGTCGAACACGCGGTCGGGCACGGTCTCCCACACGCGGATGCCGGTGATCGCGCCGACCACGTCGTTCAGGCTTTCGAGGTGCTGGACGTTGACGGTCGTGTAGACGTCGATGCCCGCGTCGAGCAGCTCGTACACATCCTGCCAGCGCTTCAGGTGCCGCGCGCCCTGCACGTTCGAATGCGCGAGCTCGTCGACGAGGATCAGTTGCGGCTCACGCGCGAGCGCACCGTCGAGATCGAATTCGGCGAGCGTGCGGCCGCGATAGTCGATGCGCGCGAGCGGCAGCACGTCGAGGCCGTCGAGCAGCGCGGCGGTTTCGCTGCGCCCGTGGGTCTCGACGATGCCGACGACGACGTCGACGCCTTCCTGCAGGCGCTGGCGCGCGGCCTGCAGCATCGCGTAGGTCTTGCCGACACCGGCCGATGCGCCGAAGAAGATCTTGAGCTGGCCGCGCCGCTGCTTTTCTTCGTCACGCTGCAGCTTGTCGAGGAGTTGGTCTGGATCGGGACGATTCATGCGTCAGAAAGGCGGAGCGCCCGGATGCGCGCGAGTACGAGCATTGTTGTTCCAAATCGCCGCAAAAGGCAAAGACGGCGCATGCGCCGTCGGGAAAATGCGCGTCCGGCGCGGAGCGGGCCGCGCCGGACGCCGGTTGCCGCCGGAAACCCGGACGCGCGGTCAGTGCGCGGCCTGTGCCGCGTCGAGTGCGAGGTTCAGCTTGAGCACGTTCACGCGCGGTTCGCCGAGCACGCCGAACTGGCGGCCCGCCGTATTCGCGGCGACGAGCTGCGCGACCGCGTCGGGCGCCAGGTTGCGCGCCTTCGCGACGCGCTCGACCTGATACGCGGCGGCGGCCGGCGTGATCTCCGGATCGAGGCCGCTGGCCGACGCCGTCACGAGGTCGACCGGCACGGGCTTCGACATGTCGGTGCCCGCGTCGCGCAGCGCGGCGATGCGCCCCTTCACCTGGTCGGCGAGCGACGGGTTCAGCGGGCCGAGGTTCGAGCCGCCGGAGCCGGTCGCGTTGTACGGCATCGGCGTCGTGGCCGACAGCCGGCCCCAGAAGTACTTCGGCGCATCGAACGGCTGGCCGATCAGTGCGGAGCCGACCGCCTTGCCGTCCTTCTCGATCAGGCTGCCGTTCGCCTGCGACGGGAATGCGGCCTGGCCGAACACGGTCATCACGGCCGGGTAGGCGAGCCCCGTCACGGCAGCGAGGACGACAAAGAGCACGACGAGCGGACGAATCAACGTTTTCATGATGTTTCCTTCAAATACGGCCGGCTCAGGCCCAGCCGAGTGCAGCGAGCGTCATGTCGATCAGCTTGATGAACGGGAACGGCAGCAGCACGCCGCCGAGGCCGTACACCAGCAGGTTGCGGCGCAGGAGCGACGCCGCGCCGAGCGGCCGGTACGTGACGCCCTTCAGCGCCAGCGGAATCAGCGCGACGATGATCAGCGCGTTGAAGATCACCGCCGACAGGATCGCCGACGCCGGCGACGTCAGGTGCATGATGTCGAGCACGCGCAGCTGCGGGTACGTCGTCACGAACGCGGCCGGGATGATCGCGAAGTACTTCGCGATGTCGTTCGCGATCGAGAACGTCGTCAGCGACCCGCGCGTCATCAGCATCTGCTTGCCGATCTCGACGATCTCGATCAGCTTCGTCGGGTTCGAGTCGAGGTCGACCATGTTGCCGGCTTCCTTCGCCGCCTGCGTGCCGGTGTTCATCGCCACGGCGACGTCGGCCTGCGCGAGCGCCGGCGCGTCGTTGGTGCCGTCGCCGGTCATCGCGACGAGGCGGCCAGCCGCCTGGTGCTCGCGGATCGTCGCGAGCTTGGTTTCCGGCGTCGCTTCCGCGAGGAAATCGTCGACGCCCGCCTCCGCCGCGATCGCCGCGGCCGTCAGCCGGTTGTCGCCCGTCACCATCACGGTCTTGATGCCCATCTTGCGCAGCTCCGCGAAGCGCTCCTTGATGCCGCCCTTCACGATGTCCTTCAGCTCGATCACGCCGAGCACGCGCGCCGCACCTTCATGCAGGTCGGCGACGACGAGCGGCGTGCTGCCGCGGCGCGCGACTTCATCGACCGCGCGGCGCACTTCTTCCGGGAAGCGGCTGCCGTGCGACTCGACGTAGTTGCGGATCGCGTCGGCCGCACCCTTGCGGATTTCGCGGCCGGGCAGATCGACGCCGCTCATCCGCGTCTGCGCGGAGAAGCCGATGAACGTCGCGTGCAGTTGCCCCATGTCGCGCTGGCGAATGTTGAAGCGCTCCTTCGCGAGCACGACGATGCTGCGGCCTTCGGGCGTTTCGTCGGCGAGCGACGACAGTTGCGCGGCATCGGCCAGCGCTTCCTCGGTCACGCCCGGTGCAGGCACGAACGTCGATGCCTGGCGGTTGCCGAGCGTGATCGTGCCGGTCTTGTCGAGCAGCAGCACGTCCACGTCGCCGGCGGCTTCCACCGCGCGGCCCGACGTCGCGATCACGTTGGCCTGCATCATCCGGCTCATCCCGGCCACGCCGATCGCGGACAACAGGCCGCCGATCGTCGTCGGGATCAGGCACACGAGCAGCGCGACGAGCGCGGTGATCGTCACCACGTGGCCGGCCTTCATCGCTTCGACCGAGAACATCGAGAACGGCAGCAGCGTCGCGGTGGCGAGCAGCATCACGATCGTCAGCGCGACGAGCAGGATCGTCAGCGCGATCTCGTTCGGCGTCTTCTTGCGCTTCGCGCCTTCGACCATCGCGATCATCCGGTCGAGGAACGCCTCGCCCGGGTTCGCGGTGACCTTGACGACGATCCAGTCCGACAGCACGCGCGTGCCGCCCGTCACCGACGAGAAGTCGCCGCCCGATTCGCGGATCACCGGCGCGGATTCGCCGGTGATCGCCGATTCGTCGACCGACGCGACACCGTCGACCACCTCGCCGTCGGCCGGGATCACGTCGCCCGCTTCGACCAGCACGACGTCGCCCTTACGCAGCTCGGTCGCGGTCGTGATGCGGATCGGCGACTTCGGATGCGGCTCGTTGAGCTTCTTCGCCATCACGTCCTTCTTCGCGCTGCGCAGCGACGCGGCCTGCGCCTTCGAGCGCCCTTCGGCGAGCGCTTCGGCGAAGTTCGCGAACAGCACGGTGAACCACAGCCACAGCGCGATCGCGAGGATGAAGCCCGCGGGCGCCTCGGCCTGGCCGGCGAGCGCCGCGATCCACAGGATCGTGGTCAGGATGCTGCCGACGTACACGCAGAACATCACCGGATTGCGGAACTGCGTGCGCGGCGTGAGTTTCTTGAACGAGTCCACGATCGCCGGGCGCAGCAGCGCCGGATCGAACATGGACCGTGTTGCGGAATGTTGAGTCATTGCGATCTCTTCAATCTCTTCAGTCTTTTCAATGTGTCGCCATGCGGGCGCGCATCACGCGCCCAGCCACATCATCAGGTGCTCGACGCCCGGGCCGAGCGCAAGCGCCGGCACGTAGGTCAGCGCGCCCACCAGCAGCACGGTGCCGAGCAGCAGCACGACGAACAGCGGACCGTGCGTCGGCAGCGTGCCGCTCGTCACCGCGATGCGCTTCTTCGCGGCGAGCGAGCCGGCGATCGCCAGCACCGGCACGATCGTGCCGAAGCGGCCGAACCACATCGCGATCGCGGTCATCCAGTTGTAGAACGGCGTGCCGACCGTCAGGCCCGCGAACGCGCTGCCGTTGTTGTTGGCGGCCGAGCTGAACGCGTACAGGATTTCCGAGAAGCCGTGCGGCCCCGGGTTCGCGATGCCGGCCTTGCCCGCATCGGCGAGCACGGCGATCGACGTGCCGACCAGCACCAGCAGCGGCGTGAGCAGCACGACGATCGACACCATCTTCATCTCGTACGCTTCGATCTTCTTGCCGACGTATTCCGGCGTGCGGCCGATCATCAGGCCGGCGACGAACACCGCGAGCAGCGCGAACACGAGCATCCCGTAGAGACCCGAGCCGACCCCGCCGTAAACCACCTCACCGAGCTGCATCAGCAGCATCGGCACGAGGCCGCCGAGCGGCGTCAGCGAATCGTGCATCGTGTCGACCGCGCCGCACGACGCGGCCGTGGTCGCGACCGTGAAGATGCCGGTCTGCGCGATGCCGAAGCGCGTTTCCTTGCCTTCCATGTTGCCGCCCGGCTGCAGCGCGCTCGCCGACTGGTCGACGTGCAGCGCGGCGAGCGTCGGGTTGCCGGCCTGCTCGGCGCTCACCTCGAAGCCGATCGCGAGCACGAACGCGACCGTCATCGCCGCGAGCACGGCGATGCCCTGCCGGCGGTCGCCGATCATGCGGCCGAACACGAGGCACAGCGCGGCCGGGATGATCAGGATCGCGAAGATCTGCAGGAAGTTCGCGAACGGCGTCGGGTTCTCGTACGGGTGCGCGGAGTTCGCGTTGAAGAAGCCGCCACCGTTGGTGCCGAGCATCTTGATCGCTTCCTGCGACGCCACCGGGCCCATCGCGAGCGTCTGCTTCGTGAGCGGGGTCGGCACCGTCACCGGGTTGCCCTTGTCGTCCTTCACCGGATTGCCCTGCGCGTCGAGCTTCGGTGCGGCGTAGGTGCTCGCCTGCAGCACCGGCACGTCCTGGTACGACTTCATGTTCTGGATCACGCCCTGGCTCATCAGCAGCGCGGCGATGAGCATCGACATCGGCACGAGCACGTACATCGTCACGCGCGTGAGGTCGACCCAGAAGTTGCCGATGGTCTGCGCGGTATGGCGTGCGAAGCCGCGGATCAGCGCGATCACGACGACGATGCCGGTTGCCGCCGACAGGAAGTTCTGCACGGTCAGGCCGAGCATCTGCGTCAGGTAGCTGACGGTCTGCTCGGGCGTGTAGTCCTGCCAGTTCGTGTTGGTGACGAAGCTGACGGCCGTGTTGAACGCGCCGTCGACCGTCATCGCACCGAACTGCTGCGGGTTGCCGGGCAGGAAGCCCTGCAGGCGCAGCAGGCCGTAGAGGAACAGCGCGCCGAGCGCGTTGAACGCGATCGTCGCGACCGCGTACTGCTTCCAGTTCATCTCGCTGCCGGCGTCGACGCCGGCGATGCGGTACAGCGCGCGCTCGAGCGGCCCGAGCACGCGCACGACGCGCGCGCTGCCGTCCATCACCGCGGACAGATAGCGCGCGACCGGAACGGCCGCCGCCAGCAGCACGACGATGAAGAGCAGCGTCTGAAAGAGATTGTTCGCGTTCATTCGATGTCCTCCGCGCGCAGCAGCGCAAAGACGAGATACGCGAACAGCAGGGCCGTCGAGGCGCCCGCCAGCCAAAGCATCCAGGTCATGCCCGCCCCCCGCGACCGTATTGCACGAGCTTGTCGCAACCGGCGATCAAACCGAGGATCAGCGCGGTGAAGAGCACCAGTGCGCCGATAAATACCCCATCCATTTTTCTGTTCTCCATCGTCGAAATCAGACGACTAGAACCTTATGGGAACGCACGTAAAGGACGGGTCAAAGGTATCGGGGCACGTATAAAAAACGCGTAAACGTGGAAGTCGGGGGAGGACGAAGGAAACCGGGAGGCGGGACGGACGGCGCCGTGGCGCCGCCCGGACCCGCGCGTGCCGGCATGGCGCCGGCACGGGGAGACAGGTCAGGGAACGAGGATCGTCGAGCCGGTGGTCTTGCGCGCTTCGAGATCTTCATGCGCGCGGCCGACTTCCGCGAGCGGGTAGCGCTGGTTGATGCTCGTCTTCACCTTGCCCGACAGCAGCACGTCGAACAGTTCGGCGGCCGCGGCTTCGAGATCGGCGCGCTTCGCGATGTACGAGAACAGCGTAGGCCGCGTAAAGAACAGCGAGCCGCGCGACGAGAATTCCTTCGAGTCGATCGGCGGCAGCGGGCCCGACGCGTTGCCGAAGCTGACGAAATAGCCGAGCGGCGCAAGGCTATCGAGCGAGCCGATGTAGGTGTCCTTGCCGATCGAGTCGTAGACGACCGGCACGCCGGCGCCGTTCGTGATCTCCTTCACGCGCTGCGTGAAGTTCTCGCGCGTGTAGACGATCGGATGGTCGCAGCCGTGCGCCTTCGCGAGTGCGGCCTTCTCGTCGGAGCCGACCGTGCCGATCACGGTCGCACCGAGCGCCTTCGCCCACTGGCACACGAGGAGGCCGACACCGCCGGCCGCCGCGTGGATCAGGATCGTGTCGCCGGCCTTCACCGGATACGTGCGGCGCAACAGGTAGTGCGCGGTCAGGCCCTGCAGCATCACCGACGCCGCGTCGTCGTAGCTGATGCCGTCCGGCAGCTTCACGAGCCGCTCGGCCGGCATCACGCGTTCCTGCGCGTATGCGCCCGGCGGCTGCCCGACGTACGCGACGCGATCACCCGCCTTGAACGTGGTCACGCCTTCGCCGACCGCCGTCACCTCGCCTGCCGCCTCCATCCCGAGCCCGCCGGGGAGCGCTTGCGGGTAAAGGCCGGTGCGGAAATAGACGTCGATGTAGTTGAGGCCGACCGCGTGCTGCCGGATACGGACTTCACCCGCCTTCGGTTCGCCGACCTCGACATCGACCCACTTCATCACGTCCGGGCCGCCCGGCTGGTCGTATCGGATTGCTTTCGGCATCGTTTCGCTCCTCGTTTCTGATTCGGTCAGGGAAAAATCCGGGTCGCCGATCCGCGGAGCCGGCCTCATGCGGGTACCGGCCGGCAAGCGCGCGTCGCGACGCACGATTCTCGCGCGCCGCGGCCATCCGTGCATGGCCCTGCCGCCAGCAGGGGCAATCGGGCGCGGGCCGCCCTCAGCAGACGTCCTGCATGTTGCGCGCCAGATCGTCGAGCAGCATCCGCGCGGTGGCGACGTTGGTCGCGACCGGCACGTCGTGCACGTCGCAGGCGCGCACGAGCGCGGTGATGTCGGGGTCGTGCGGCTGCGCGGTCATCGGGTCGCGCAGGAACACGACGATGTCGATGCGGCCGTCGGCCAGTTCCGCACCGATCTGCAGGTCGCCGCCGAGCGGCCCAGACAGCTTGCGCTCGACCTCGAGCCCGTGCGCGTCCGCGATGCGGCCGCCCGTCGTGCCGGTCGCCACCAGCCGGCATTGCGCGAGCGTCGTGCGGAATTCGCCCGCGAGCGCGACGATCTCGTCCTTCTTCGCGTCGTGCGCAATCAATGCGATGCGGGGTTTGCTCATCTCCAGATCCTTCGTTTCAGGTGGTTGTCGTGAGAGGCGGTGCGCGCGTCAGAACGTGCCCGGATACGAGCCGCCGTCGAGCAGCCAGTTCTGCCCGGTGATGTAGCCGGCGTGCACGCTGCACAGGAACGCACACGCCGCGCCAAATTCCGCACGGGTGCCGAGGCGGCCGGCCGGGATGTCCTTCGTGCGCCGCGCGCGCATCTCGTCGACCGTCACGCCCTGCGCCTTCGCCGACGCGGCGAGCGTGGTCGCGATCCGGTCGGTGTCGAACAGGCCCGGCAGCAGGTTGTTGATCGTCACGCCCTGCCCCGCGACCTTGCGCGACAGCCCCGCGACGAAGCCGGTCAGCCCCGAGCGCGCGCCGTTCGACAGCGCGAGCACGTCGATCGGCGCCTTCACGGCCGAGCTGGTGATGTTGACGATCCGGCCGAACCCGCGCGCGATCATCCCGTCGACGGTCGCGCGGATCAGCTCGATCGGCGTCAGCATGTTCGCTTCGAGCGCGCGGATCCAGTCGTCGTGCGAGAAGTCGCGGAAGTCGCCGGGCGGCGGGCCGCCGGCATTCGTCACGAGAATGTCCGGCTGCGGGCACGCGGCGAGCGCGGCCGCGCGCCCGTCCGGCGTCGTGATGTCGCAGGCGACCGCGGTCACCGACACGTTCGCGCCGGCGCGGATCTCCTCCGCGGTTTCCTCCAGCGTGTCGCGCGTGCGCGCGACGATCACGAGGTTCACGCCCTCGGCGGCCAGCGCTTCCGCGCAGCCGCGACCGAGCCCCTTGCTGGCCGCGCACACCAGCGCGGTCTTTCCTTCGATGCCGAGATCCATCGTCGATTCCTTGGTGGCGACACGCGCCGGCTCGGCCCGATCACGCCGGCGCACGGACCCCGGACGGGTCAGGCGGGCAATCGGGCGGGCGCGGGCGCGCGGATTGTCGTGAGACGTCGATATTATCCGGATCATGCGGCGCGCCTTGGTAAAATTGCGGGCATAAGCGCGCGGCCGGCTTGCGCCCGCCACCGCCCCCGATCCTCTTTTGCCGCCAAGGCGCCCCCGTCATGAAACAGGACAGCCGTTTCCCGAATCTCTTCATCACCGATCACCCGCTGATCCAGCACAAGCTCACGCACATGCGCGACAAGGACACGTCCACGCGCACGTTCCGCGAGCTGCTGCGCGAAATCACGCTGCTGATGGGCTACGAGATCACCCGCAACCTGCCGATCACGACCAAGCGGGTCGAAACCCCGCTCGTCGAGGTCGACGCGCCGGTGATCGCGGGCAAGAAGCTGGCGATCGTGCCGGTGCTGCGCGCGGGCATCGGGATGTCGGACGGCCTGCTCGACCTGGTTCCGTCCGCCCGCGTCGGCCACATCGGCGTGTACCGCGCCGACGACCACCGCCCGGTCGAATACCTGGTGCGCCTGCCGGATCTGGAAGACCGCATCTTCATCCTGTGCGATCCGATGGTCGCGACCGGCTACTCGGCCGTGCACGCGGTCGACGTGCTGAAGCGCCGCAACGTGCCGGCCGCGAACATCATGTTCGTCGCGCTGGTCGCCGCTCCCGAAGGCGTGCAGGTGTTCCAGGACGCGCACCCGGACGTGAAGCTGTTCGTCGCGTCGCTCGATTCGCACCTGAACGAGCATGCGTACATCGTGCCGGGCCTCGGCGACGCGGGCGACCGCCTGTTCGGCACCAAGAACTGAGCCTCGGTACGGCCGCGCGGCGCGCGGCCCGGCTCGCGACGGCCCGCCTGGCTGTCCGGCCATGCGCGGCGGCCCCGATCCGGCGGTCGCCGCGTGATAAAATCTCGATCCACTCGACACGCGCGGCCCCGCGGCTTCATGCCCGCCGAAACGGCCGCCGATTCAACGACACATTGAAACAATCGCCCGCGCCGTGCGCCCGGGCACGGAGAAAGGTATGGCTGGTCATTCGAAATGGGCCAACATCAAGCATAAGAAGGCAGCGGCCGACGCGAAGCGCGGCAAGATCTGGACCCGCCTGATCAAGGAAATCCAGGTCGCGGCGCGCCTCGGCGGCGGTGACGTCAACTCGAACCCGCGCCTGCGCCTGGCGGTCGACAAGGCGGCCGACGCGAACATGCCGAAGGACAACGTCAAGCGTGCGATCGATCGCGGCGTCGGCGGCGCGGATGGCGCGAACTACGAGGAAATCCGCTACGAAGGCTATGGCATCGGCGGCGCGGCGGTCATCGTCGACACGCTGACCGACAACCGCACCCGCACGGTCGCGGAAGTCCGCCATGCGTTCTCGAAGTTCGGCGGCAACATGGGCACCGACGGCTCGGTCGCGTTCATGTTCGATCACGTCGGCCAGTTCCTGTTCGCACCGGGCACGTCGGAAGACGCGCTGATGGAAGCCGCGCTCGAAGCCGGCGCGAACGACGTGAACACGAACGACGACGGCTCGATCGAAGTGCTGTGCGACTGGCAGGCATTCTCGGCGGTGAAGGACGCGCTCGAAGCCGGCGGCTTCAAGGCCGAGCTCGCCGAAGTGACGATGAAGCCGCAGAACGAAGTCGAATTCACCGGCGACGACGCGGCGAAGATGCAGAAGCTCCTCGACGCGCTCGAGAACCTCGACGACGTGCAGGACGTGTATACGAACGCCGTCATCGTCGAGGAATGAGGTGCCGGCCGCCGTGTTCCTGTCGCGGCGGCGGCCCGACCGAATCCGCGGCCGGCGCGCCTGAGCGTGTCGGCCGCCCTGTTTTCTAGTCTGCGGGGAATCCCATGAAACTACTCGTCGTCGGTTCCGGCGGCCGCGAACATGCGCTGGCGTGGAAGCTCGCGCAGTCGCCGCGCGTCCAGATGGTCTACGTCGCGCCCGGCAATGGCGGCACGGCGCAGGACGAGCGTCTGAAGAACGTCGACATCACGGCGCTCGACGAACTCGCCGATTTCGCGGAACGCGAAGGCGTCGCGTTCACGCTCGTCGGGCCGGAAGCGCCGCTCGCGGCCGGCATCGTCAACCTGTTCCGCGCGCGCGGCCTGAAGGTCTTCGGCCCGACCCGCGAAGCCGCGCAGCTCGAGAGCTCGAAGGATTTCGCGAAGGCGTTCATGAAGCGCCACGGCATCCCGACCGCCGAGTACGAAACGTTCTCCGACGTGGCCGCCGCGCACGCGTACATCGACGCGAAGGGTGCGCCGATCGTCGTGAAGGCCGACGGCCTCGCGGCCGGCAAGGGTGTCGTCGTCGCGATGACGCTGGAAGAAGCGCACGAAGCCGTCGACATGATGCTGTCGGGCAACAAGCTCGGCGACGCCGGCGCGCGCGTCGTGATCGAGGAATTCCTCGATGGCGAGGAAGCGAGCTTCATCGTGATGGTCGACGGCAAGCACGCGCTGGCGCTGGCGTCCAGCCAGGACCACAAGCGCCTGCTCGATGAGGATCGCGGCCCGAACACCGGCGGCATGGGCGCGTATTCGCCCGCGCCGATCGTCACGCCGCAGATGCACGCACGCGTGATGCGCGAGATCATCATGCCGACCGTGCGCGGGATGGAGAAGGACGGCATCCGCTTCACGGGCTTCCTGTATGCGGGGCTGATGATCGACAAGGAAGGCAATCCGCGCACGCTCGAATTCAACTGCCGGATGGGCGACCCGGAAACGCAGCCGATCATGGCGCGCCTGAAGAGCGATTTCTCGAAGGTCGTCGAGCAGGCGATCGCGGGCACGCTCGACACGGTCGAACTCGACTGGGACCGCCGCACCGCGCTGGGCGTCGTGCTGGCCGCGCACGGCTATCCGGACGCACCGCGCAAGGGTGACCGCATCAACGGGATCCCGGCCGAGACCGAACAGGCCGTCACGTTCCATGCAGGCACGACGCTCGACGGCGACAAGCTGACGTCGTCCGGCGGCCGCGTGCTGTGCGTGGTCGGCTTGGCCGATTCGGTGCGCGAAGCACAGCAGCATGCGTACGAGACGATCAACCAGATCAATTTCGAAGGCATGCAGTACCGCCGCGACATCGGCTTCCGCGCGCTCAACCGCAAGAGCGCCTGACGTTGCAATTGCCGCCCCGCCCGCGCGCGGCGGCGGCTCCTCTGCCGGGGTTCGATAGAATGCCCGGCAGAAGCCTTTTTTACGGCCCCTGCTTCGGGCAGGGGCACTCAGTCCAGACATGACCGATTCGACCTACGACGTAGCGCGTGTGCGCACGTACCTCCAGGGCCTGCAGACACGCATCGCCGACGCGCTCGGCGCGCTCGACGGTACGCCGCTCGCGACCGACGCATGGCAGCGCGGGCCGGCCGAACGCCTGCGCGGCGGCGGCTGCACGCGGATTCTCGAAGGCGGCCGCGTGTTCGAACGCGCGGGGATCGGCTTTTCCGACGTCGCGGGCGATGCGCTGCCGCCGTCGGCGAGCGCGGCGCGCCCGCAGCTCGCGGGCCGCGGCTTCGAGGCGCTCGGTGTGTCGCTGGTGCTGCACCCGCGCAATCCGTACTGCCCGACCGTCCACATGAACGTGCGGATGCTGATCGCAACGAAACCGGGCGAGGAGCCCGTGTTCTGGTTCGGCGGCGGCATGGATCTGACACCGGTTTACGGTTTCGAGGACGACGCCCGGCATTTCCACCAGACCTGCAAGGATGCGCTCGACCCGTTCGGCGTCGAGCTCTACCCACGCTTCAAGAAATGGTGCGACGAGTATTTCTTCCTGAAGCACCGCAACGAAATGCGCGGCATCGGCGGGATCTTCTTCGACGATTTCTCGGAGCCGGGTTTCGAACGCTCGTTTGACATGATGCAAAGCGTCGGCGACGCGTTCCTCCAGGCCTACCTGCCGATCGTCGAGCGCCGCGCCGAGCTGCCGTACGGCGAGCGCGAGCGCGACTTCCAGGCGTACCGCCGCGGCCGCTATGTCGAATTCAACCTCGTGTTCGATCGCGGCACGTTGTTCGGCCTGCAAAGCGGCGGCCGGACCGAGTCGATCCTGATGTCGATGCCGCCGGTCGCGAACTGGCGCTACAACTGGCAGCCCGAGCCGGGTTCGCCGGAAGCGCGCCTGTACAGCGACTTCATCGTGCCGCGCGACTGGGTCTGACCCTGTCTCAAGCAAAGGACGCGTTTCTGGACACCACCGCCCGCCCCGCCCCGCTGCCGCGTCGTATCGGCTTGCTGGGCGGCACTTTCGACCCGATTCACGACGGCCATCTCGCGCTCGCGCGCCGGTTCGCCGAACTGCTCGGCCTGACCGAACTCGTGCTGCTGCCCGCCGGGCAGCCGTACCAGAAGCGCGACGTGTCGGCCGCCGAGCATCGGCTCGCGATGACGCGCGCGGCCGCCGGCTCGCTGTCCGTGCCGGGCGTGACCGTGACCGTCGCCACCGACGAGATCGAGCACGCCGGCCCGACCTACACGGTCGAGACGCTCGCGCGCTGGCGCGAGCGGATCGGCCCAGGCGCATCGCTGTCGCTGCTGATCGGCGCCGACCAGCTCGTACGCCTCGACACGTGGCGCGACTGGCGCACGCTGTTCGACTACGCGCACATCTGCGTGTCGACGCGCCCGGGGTTCGACCTCGGCGCGGCGCCGCCGGACGTCGCGCAGGAAATCACCGCGCGGCAGGCCGGCGCCGACGTGCTCAAGGCCACGCCGGCAGGCCACCTGCTGATCGATACGACCCTTTCGTTCGACATTGCCGCGACCGACATCCGCGCCCACCTGCGCGAATGCATCGCACGCCATGCGCAAATGCCCGACGCGTCGGCCGAGCATGTGCCGGCCGCCGTATGGGCCTATATTCTTCAACATCGCCTCTACCATTCCTGAATCCATGGATATTCGCAAACTGCAGCGCGTGATCGTCGACGCCCTCGAAGACGTCAAGGCGCAAGACATCAAGGTGTTCAACACCAGCCACCTGACCGAACTGTTCGACCGCGTGGTCGTCGCTTCGGGCACCTCCAACCGCCAGACCAAGGCGCTCGCGTCGAGCGTGCGTGACAAGGTCAAGGAAGCCGGCGGCGACATCGTCAGCTCCGAAGGCGAAGACACCGGCGAATGGGTGCTCGTCGACTGCGGCGACGCGGTCGTACACATCCTGCAACCGGCCCTGCGCCAGTACTACAACCTCGAGGAAATCTGGGGCGACAAGCCCGTGCGGATGAAGCTCGGCGGCGGCAAGGGCAACGGCTTCGCCCAGGCCAGCGAAGGCGACGACGAAGAAGAAGAGGAAGCCGCGCCCGCCCGCCCGGCGCGCAAGACGGCCGCCCGCCGCCGTTGAGCCCCGAGTCGTCAAGCATCTTCCGATGAAGCTTTTCATCCTTGCGGTCGGCCACAAGATGCCGGGCTGGATCGCATCCGGCTTCGACGAATACACGAAGCGGATGCCGCCCGAGCTGCGCATCGAGTTGCGCGAGATCAAGCCCGAACTGCGTTCGGGCGGCCGCAGCGCCGAGAGCGTGATGGCGGCCGAGCGGCAGAAGATCGAGGCCGCGCTGCCGAAGGGCGCGCGCGTCGTCGCGCTCGACGAGCGCGGCCGCGACTGGACCACGATGCAGCTCGCACAGGCGCTGCCCGGCTGGCAGCAGGACGGCCGCGACGTCGCGTTCGTGATCGGCGGCGCCGACGGGCTCGACCCCGAACTGAAAGCGCGTGCCGACACGCTGCTGCGCATCTCGAGCATGACGCTGCCGCACGGGATGGTGCGCGTGCTGCTCGCCGAACAGCTTTACCGGGCGTGGAGCATCACGCAGAATCACCCCTACCACCGCGCATGACGTGTCGTCCTCGAGACGCGCGCCACGCGCGCACACCGAGATAACGACACCATGCCGTCCAGCACGCCCCCCGCGCTTTTCCCGACCCTTTACCTCGCTTCGCAAAGCCCGCGCCGCCAGGAGCTGCTGCAGCAGATCGGCGTACGCTTCGAGTTGCTGCTGCCGCGCCCCGACGAGGATGCCGAGGCGCTCGAGGCCGAACTGCCCGGCGAAGCCGCCGATGCGTACGTGCGGCGCGTGACCATCGCCAAGGCCGAGGCAGCGCGTGCGCGCCTCGTCGCGAGCGGCAAGCCGGCCTCGCCGGTGCTGGTCGCCGATACGACCGTCACGATCGACGGCGCCATCCTCGGCAAGCCGGCCGACGCCGACGACGCGCTCGCTATGCTGATGCGCCTCGCCGGCCGCGAACATGCGGTGCTGACCGCCGTCGCCGTGATCGATGCCGACGGCGAACTGCTGCCGCCCGCGCTGTCGCGCTCGTCGGTGCGCTTCGCGGCCGCGTCGCGCGACGCGTACGCGCGCTACGTCGAATCGGGCGAGCCGTTCGGCAAGGCCGGCGCGTACGCGATCCAGGGGCGCGCTGCCGAGTTCATCGAGCGAATCGACGGTTCCCATTCAGGTATCATGGGTCTGCCCCTTTTTGAGACTGCCGCGCTGCTGCGTGCCGCGCGCGTCGCCTTCTGAACCCACCATGAACGAAGAAATCCTGATCAACCTCACGCCGCAGGAAACGCGGGTCGCACTCGTCCAGCAAGGCGCGGTGCAGGAGCTTCACGTCGAGCGCACGCTGTCGCGCGGGCGGGTCGGCAACATCTATCTCGGCAAGGTCGTGCGCGTGCTGCCCGGCATGCAGTCGGCGTTCATCGACATCGGCCTCGAACGCGCGGCGTTCCTGCACGTCGCCGACATCTGGCATCCGCGCCTCGCGGGCGAGCCGCAGTCGGGCACGCCGCACCAGCCGATCGAGAAGATCGTGTTCGAAGGCCAGACGCTGATGGTCCAGGTGATCAAGGACCCGATCGGCACGAAGGGTGCGCGGCTGTCGACGCAGGTCAGCATCGCGGGCCGCACGCTCGTCTACCTGCCGCAGGAGCCGCATATCGGCATCTCGCAGAAGATCGAGAGCGAGGCCGAACGCGAGGCCGTGCGCGCGCGCCTGACGGCCGTGATCCCGCCGGACGAGAAGGGCGGCTACATCGTGCGCACGATCGCCGAGGATGCCACCTCCGACGAGCTCGCCGGCGACGTCACGTACCTGCGCAAGACATGGGCGACGATCGTCGCCCAGGCACAGCGGCTGCCGGCGACGAGCCTGCTGTACCAGGATCTCGATCTCGCGCAGCGTGTGCTGCGCGATTTCGCGAACGACGACACGACGCGCATCCAGGTCGATTCGCGCGAGACGTACCAGCGCCTGTCGGAATTCGCGGGCGAATTCACGCCGGCCGTGAGCCCGAAGCTGCACCACTACACGGGCGAGCGTCCGCTGTTCGACCTGTACAACATCGAGACGGAGATCCAGCGCGCGCTGTCGCGCCGCGTCGACCTGAAGTCGGGCGGTTACCTGATGATCGACCAGACCGAGGCGATGACGACGATCGACGTGAACACCGGCGGCTACGTCGGCGCACGCAACTTCGACGACACGATCTTCAAGACCAACCTCGAGGCCGCGCACACGATCGCGCGGCAGCTGCGGCTGCGCAACCTCGGCGGGATCATCATCATCGACTTCATCGACATGGAGAACGCCGAGCATCGCGACGCGGTGCTGTCCGAGTTGAAGAAAGCGCTGTCGCGCGACCGCACGCGCGTGACGGTCAACGGGTTCTCGCAGCTCGGGCTCGTCGAGATGACGCGCAAGCGCACGCGCGAATCGCTCGCGCACGTGCTGTGCGAACCGTGCCCGACCTGCCAGGGCAAGGGCCAGGTGAAGACGTCGCGCACCGTGTGCTACGACATCCTGCGCGAGATCCTGCGCGAGTCGCGGCAGTTCAACCCGCGCGAATTCCGCGTGATCGCCGCGCAGCAGGTGATCGACCTGTTCCTCGACGAGGAGTCGCAGCATCTCGCGATGCTGATCGACTTCATCGGCAAGCCGGTGTCGCTGCAGGTGGAGTCGAACCTGAGCCAGGAGCAGTACGATATCGTGCTGATGTAACGTTCCGTCCATCCGCCGCCGGCATCGCCGCGCGGCGCTTCGATGCGGCGCCCGGGACCGCCCGCGCATGTCGCGCCGGCACCCGCCGCCGCCCTTTCACCCTACCCTTTTCGCATTCACCACACACCATGAGCCAAGGCCACAACCGCCGCCAGCGCAAGAAACTCCACATCGGCGAATTCCAGGAACTCGCGTTCAACGCCACCGCGCATTACCGCAACGAAATGACCGACCTCGAGCGCGGCGAACTGATCGATGCGTTCATCGACTTCGTCGAAGCGAACGGGCTGCTGACCGTCGCGTCGGCGGACGAAGGCATCGGCGCTTACGTGATTTCCGGCGCGCCGCGCGGCACGACGACCGACGCCGACCGCGAGCTCGTGCGCGGCTGGCTGGCCGCACGGCCGGAACTGTCCGACGTCAAGGTCAGCGAATTCACCGACGCGTGGTACCCGGAAGCCTGAGTTTCCGGTTTCCCCTGCTTCGTCCGGCGCGGGCGCCGGACCCACGCGAGGCATGCCGTGGGCACGCCTCGCATGCCCCCCTTCACCCGGTCGCACCACCCCGCGATCCCTTCCTTTTCCCGACAGTCCGCCTCCAGCCAGCCTTCGAAATCGGACCTGAAAGCAAGACACGTTAAAATCTCACCTCGCGTGGTGCGCCGCCCGCACCCGCCATCCATCGCCAGCCGCGTGCCCTCGGGCCGCCCCCGACCCATGGAGTGAGTGTCAATGAGCGGCGGACTTCCGTTTCCCGCATCCCGCAGCAAGTCGTTGCCGTCCTCGACGGTCTTCCTGATCCTCGCCGCCGCCGCGCTGCTGTCCGGCTGCGGGCTGCTGCCGGTGCAGAATCCGCCCGCGCCGATCAGCGAGGCGCTCGTCGAGCCCGTCGAGGAAACCGCCGGCGAACCGCTGACGATGCCGCCCGTGCCGGCACCGACGCACCCGGAGGAACCGGAAGCGCCGAAGAAGCCGCACCGCGAAGCCACGCGGCCGAAGCCCGTGCAACGCCCCGAATCGCCGACACCGCCCCCGCCGCCTCCGCCGCCGATCGTCGCGACGCGCCCGCTCGACCGCACCCAGATCCATGCGCTGCTCGACAGCGAAGTCGCGCGCCGCAACGGCAAGGTGATCGGCCGCGCGGTCGACATGGTGACCGACGCGAGCGGCAAGCCGCGCGAGATGATCGTGAACCTGCAGGGCTTCATGGGCGTGGGCGACCGCAAGGTCATCTTCCCCTGGAACGTGTTCCGCTTCACGCCCGGTGGCAAACAGGAGCCGATCGTCCTCGACGTGCCGTCGGGCGACCTGCCGCCGGCCGCGCGGCCCAAGGCCGTGCCGCTGTCCGGTTCGGCAGCCGCCTCGCCCGCGACGCGGCTGCCGATGCTCGACAGCGACGTGGAGCGCCCGAACGGCACGAAGATCGGCCGGATCGTCGACGTGCTGATCGACCGCGCATCGCAGCCGCAGGCGGTCGTGCTCGATCTCGGCGGCCTCGTCAATACCGACCGCCGTTCGATCGCCGCGAGCTGGGGCGCGCTGCGCTTCGTCACGCGCGACAAGGCGCTCCATCCGCAGCTCGACCTGAACGACGCACAGATCAAGGCGTCGCCGCCCTACGCGGCCGACAAGCCGATCGTCGCGGTTTTCCCGCCCGTTGCCCCGGCACCGGCCTCGTCTGCGAGCGCGACCCGATGACGATCAAGCATTCCGTCAGCGCACGCAGTCTCCGGTCCCTCGACTGGCTCAACTTCTTCGTTGCAAACGTTCAAACAGGGTTCGGTCCGTTCATCGCGTCCTACCTCGCGTCGCACAAGTGGACGCAGGGCGAGATCGGCATGGTGCTGTCGATCGGCACGATCAGCGCGATGGTCAGCCAGGTGCCGGGCGGCGCGGCCGTCGATGCGCTGAAGAACAAGAAAGGCGCGGCCGCGTGGGCGATCGCGGCCATCATCCTGTCCGCGGTGCTGCTCGCGTCGAGCCCGACGATCGTGCCGGTGATCGCCGCCGAGGTGTTCCACGGCTTCGCGAGCTGCATGCTCGTGCCGGCCATGGCCGCGATCTCGTTCTCGCTCGTCGGCCGCGCCGACCTCGGCGACCGGCTCGGCCGCAACGCGCGCTGGGCGTCGATCGGCAGCGCGGTCGCGGCGGGCCTGATGGGGCTCACCGGCGAATACTTCTCCGCCCGCGCGGTGTTCTGGTTGACGGCCGTGCTCGCGCTGCCCGCGCTGTTCGCGCTCGCGATGATCCAGCCGACCCACGAGGTGATCCCGCAGTCGTCGAAGCCCGACGATCGCGACGAAGCCGGCGAACGCGAAACGCTGCTCGAACTGCTGCGCGACCGCCGGATGCTGATCTTCGCGGCGTGCGTCGTGCTGTTCCACCTGTCGAACGCGGCGATGCTGAACCTCGCGGCCGGCGAAGTCACGGCCGGGATGGGCGAGAACGTGCAGCTCGTGATCGCCGCGTGCATCATCGTGCCGCAGGCGATCGTCGCGATGCTGTCGCCGTGGGTCGGCCGCTCCGCGCAACGCTGGGGGCGCCGGCCGATCCTGCTGCTCGGCTTCTCGGCGCTGCCGGTGCGCGCGCTGCTGTTCGCCGGCGTGAGCAGCCCGTACCTGCTGGTACCGGTGCAGATGCTCGACGGCATCAGCGCGGCCGTGTTCGGCGTGATGCTGCCGCTGATCGCGGCCGACGTCGCGGGCGGCAAGGGCCGCTACAACCTGTGCATCGGGCTCTTCGGGCTCGCGGCCGGGATCGGCGCGACGCTCAGCACGGCCGCGGCCGGCTACGTCGCCGATCACTTCGGCAACGCCGTGAGCTTCTTCGGGCTCGCGGGCGCCGGTGCGCTCGCGGTATTGCTGGTCTGGCTCGTGATGCCCGAAACGCGCGTCGCGAACGGTGACGCGGCGGCCGACGAACCGGCCGCCGCATCGCCGGAACAGGCGCGCTGACACCGGCGCGCCGCTGTTACCCGCTTCTTGGCCAACGCATGATGGATACGATCAGGACACTCAATGAAGCCCGCCAGCAGATCCAGCAGTCGATCTTCGATCTGTTCAAGGGGCTGTCATTCAGCGAGCGGCTCGCCCAGGGCGGGCTGATGGCGCTGCAGGCCGTGTGCGGCGCATGCCTCGCGTACGTGATCGGCCGCGCGCTGCACACCGAGCAGGCCGTGTGGGCGGCGATCACCGCGATCGCCGTGACGCAGCACAACTACTCGGACACGATGTCGCTGTCGCGCGACCAGTTCGTCGGCGCGATGGTCGGCGGCGTGCTCGGCTTCGCCGGCGCGGCGCTCGGCGGCGACCGCCTCGCCGCGTATGCGATTACCGTCGCGGTCGTGATCGTCTGCTGCTGGTGCCTGAACATCGGCAGCGCCGCACGGCTCGGCGGCGTGACCGCGACGATCGTGCTGCTGTTTCCGGGCAACGGCCCGCTGTGGGACATTCCGCTGATGCGGCTCGGCGAGGTGACGCTCGGTACCGTGTGTGCGCTGGGCGTGTGCTGGGTGATGTCGAAAATCGAGCGCCGCTGGTTTCGCCACGCGGCGGCGAAGTGACGCGTTGATCCGGCTGCCCGGCGCGCATCGCGGCATCGCGATCCGTGCCGGGCAGCCGGCCAGGTCAGTCGCCGATCCGCAGCACGATGCCGGAACCGATCTGCACCAGCAGGTGATCCCCGCCGACGCCGACCCATTGATAGCCGCGCGGCGGCGGGCTCAGGCGATAGCCGCGCCAGTCGTCGATCACGTACTGGCGATCGCGGAACTCGGGCGGAAGCCGGTCGCCCTTGTGCCATTCGCGGCGCGGCTGGTCGGCCCAGCGCGGCGGCACGTCGTCCTCATGGCGCATCTGGCCGGGCGGCATGTGTTTCGGGCCGTGGCCGCGCTGCATGCCATGGCCGCCCTGGTCGTCGTGGTGGTCGTGGTCCTGCGCCATCGCGGCCGGCGCGGCGAAACCCGCCGCGATCAGCGCGGCCAGCATCATCCCGTGCATTTTCTTCATCGTGCCTTCCCTCCGTGTTGTCACGTCGAACGAAACCACTCGGACTGCCCGATGAAGACTAGCACACGGTATCGCGGGGCCACATGACGGCGCATATGACCGCGCGTTACGCCGCCTGCTGCTGGTACTGGATCCGGTGCAGATGCGCGTAGAGGCCGCCGTGGCGCAGCAATTCCTCATGGCTGCCCTCCTCCACGATCTTGCCTGCCTCGAGCACGAGGATGCGGTCCGCGCGCTCGATCGTCGACAGCCGGTGCGCGATCACGAGCGTCGTGCGGCCTTCCATCAAGCGTTCGAGCGCGGCCTGCACGTGGCGCTCCGATTCCGAGTCGAGCGCCGACGTCGCTTCGTCGAGGATCAGGATCGGGGCGTCCTTGTAGATCGCACGCGCGATCGCCAGCCGCTGACGCTGGCCGCCTGACAACCGCATCCCGTTGCCGCCGACGAGCGTGTCGAGCCCGTCGGGCATCGCGGCGACCGCATCGGCGAGGTTCGCGGCCTCGAGCGCGGCCTGCACGCGCGCGCGGTCGGGCGTCTGCCCGTACGCGACGTTCGCGGCGATCGTGTCGTTGAACAGCACGACGTCCTGGCTGACCATCGCCATCTGGCCGCGCAACGCGTGGAGGTCGTAGTCGGCCACCGGCACGCCGTCGACCAGGATCGCCCCGCCGGTCGGGTCGAAGAAGCGCGGCAGCAGGTTCACGAGCGTCGTCTTGCCGCTGCCCGACGGGCCCGCGAGCGCGATCATTTCACCGGGCGCGACCTTGAACGAGATGCGGTCGAGCGTCGGCCGCTCGGCCGCGCCGTAGTCGAACGTCACGTTGCGGAACTCGATGTCGCCGCGCGCCTGGGCGAGCGGCCGGCCGCCGCCCTGCGGCTCGGCCGGTTCGTCGATCAACCCGAAGATCAGCTCGGCGGCCGTCATCCCGCGCTGCAGCGGCTGGTTGACGTCGATCAGGTGCTTGAGCGGCGAGATCACCAGCAGCATCGACGTGACGAACGCGACGAAACCGCCGACCGTCGTCTGGTCGTTCGACGACTGCACGACCGCGATCGTGATCACGACCGCGAGCGCGATCGACGCGAGGAACTGTGTGAGCGGCTGCGCGAGGCCGCCGGAGATCGTCATGCGCATCGCGTAGCCGCGCAGGCGCTTGCTCATCTGCGTGAAGCGGTCCATCTCGTACGCTTCACCGTTGTGCACCTTGACGACCTTGTAGCCGCCGACCGTCTCCTCGACGATGTACGACAGCTCGTTGGTCAGCGTCTGGTGCTCGCGGTTCAGGCGGCGCAGGCGGCGGTTGATCTTGCTGACGAGCCAGCCGATGCCCGGCAGGATCACCGCGACGATCAGCGTGAGCCGCCAGTTCAGGTAGAACAGGTAGCCGAGCAGGAAGATCACCGTCAGCGAATCGCGCACGAGCGTGACCATCACGCCGGTCAGCACCGACAGGATCTGGTTGACCTCGAACACGATCGCGTTGATCACCGTGCTCGCCGTCTCGCGCTGGAAGAACGACGCGCCCGTGTGCAGCATCCGCTGGAACATCTCGAGCCGCAGTTGCAGCAGGATGCGGTTCGACACGTAGTTGAGCAGGTAATTCGACGCGTACTGCGACACGCCGCGCACGAGCGCGAGCCCGATCACGGCCATCGGCACGTACCATTTCGCGCGGTCGCTGCCGTGCGAGCCGAAGCCGTGGTCGAGCAGCGGCTTGAGCAGCGCCGGGATCCCGGCCTCGGTGGCCGCGACGACGCCCATCGTCATCACGGCGAGCACCACGATGCCGATCAGCGGCCGGATATACGGCCACAGGCGCTTGAGGACCGTCACGGGCGAGGTGCCCGTGCCGTCCATCGGTTTGCGAAGAGTGTTCTGGGTTTCCAAGGCAATCCTTCTTGAGCCGCGAAGCGGCGCCCGGACGTGGCCGCCCGGGAATTCGCCCTGTCGGGCGGGTGCCGAAAAGGGCTCAACATTATAGCCGCACCGCACAGGCCGGCACGGTCATGGCCGATGCGGGCGGCGGCCGGGCCGCGGGTATACTGCCGCTCACCGTTTTCTCCGCCTTTTCCGACGATTTCATGGCTGAACCCTCCCTCGGCGTCGCCCTCATCGCCCTCAACGCGTCCGCGCGGCTTGCCCAGTGCCTGGCCGCGCTGTCGTTCGCCGACGACGTCGTCGTCATCGACGGCGGCAGCACCGACGATACCGTCGCGATCGCGCAGGCGCACGGCGCGCGCGTGATCGTCGAGCGCGACTGGCCGGGCTTCGGCCCGCAGAAGAACCGCGCGCTCGATGCTCTCGACACCGACTGGATCCTGTCCCTCGATACCGATGAAGTCGTCACCCCGGAACTCGCGCAGTCGATCCGCGACACGCTCCGCGCGCCGGCCGCGCAGGTCTATGCGGTCGACCGCCTGTCGAGCTTCTGCGGCCGGTGGATCCATCACAGCGGCTGGTATCCGGACTGGATCCCGCGCCTGTTCCGGCGCGGCGCCGCGCGCTTCTCGGACGATCTCGTGCACGAGCGCCTCGTGTTCGACGGCGCCGCGCTGCGGCTGTCCGGCAAGCTGATGCACTACTCGTACGAGGATTTCGAAACCGTCGTGCGCAAGCTCGACGCGTATTCGACGGCCGGCGCGCGCCAGCGCCGCGCGGCCGGCCAGCGCGGCGGCTTCGGCAAGGCGCTC
>NZ_JAAGPH010000110.1:0-28324 GCF_017104705.1 Burkholderia sp. Se-20373
GACGCGCCGGTACGCGAGCGCCTGCACGGTCAGCGCAGTGGCCGGGGCCGGCTGGGCGGCGGGGGCCGCCACGGTCGCAAGGGGCGCGAGCATCGTCGTGTCAGGCCGCGTGCTGCTGGCGGCGCAGCTGCGCGTCGAGTTGCTGCAGCGTCGTGTACTGCGTGATGTTCAGCGCTTCCGGGTCGATCGAACCGTAGAGCTGTTCGCAGAACACGATCAGCTCGACGATGTTAAGCGAATCGATGCCGAGTTCGCCGATGCCGGCGTCGGTGTCGACGGTCTCGACGTTGAGGATTTTCGCGACTTCGCGGGACAGGATGTCGAGCGCGTCGGCCGGAACGTTCTGGGTCGTCATGAGAGGAGCTCCTGATAATGAAGTGGGTTGATCGGGATCGATCGGCCTGTCGCGTGGGTCAACTGCCGGCTTCGCAGCGCAGGCTCTTGCGAAGCTCGTGATAACAACGGTACGAACTGCCTTCCATCTTCGAAAACGCCAGCAGGTCGCGCTGGTCGTCGAAAGTCGCTACCCTGCCGTCGCGCACGAGCGCCGTCAGGAACTCGTTCGACAGCAGCTTGATCGCGAGCACGCGCTGCACCTTGCCGAAGCTGTAGTGCGCGTCGTCGGTCTGGCTGCGCGCGGCGTCAGCAATGAACTGGTGGACGGCGCGCGCGTCGGCGTCGAGTTCGACGCGGCCCGTTTGCGCGAGCCAGCCGACGTGGGCCATCAGCGCGCGGACGAAGTAGGGGCGCACGACGGTCAGGTACTTGTTGAACACGGTCGGGCCGCCGATCCGCAGGCGGTCTTCGGCATGCGCGCGCACCTGGCCGCCGACGTTCGCAAGCTGCAGGTTGCCGGCGAGGAACGGCGCGCCGCAGGTTGTGCGCTTCAGCTTGCGGTACTCGTCGGGCCACACGAGGTAGGCGGCCGGGAACATCACGCCCGGCAACCGCGCGGCGACCACCGCCATGCAGTCGCGATGGGCTTCGATGCCCCACACCTTGTCGACGGTGAGCGCGAGGCCGTGGTCGTCGCTGCGCACGACCGTGCGCCATGCGGCGAGCGTCGGGCCGCCGCCGTCGCTCATCAGGAATGCAAAGTTGTGACCGCTGTCGATGCAGTCGCAGGCGCGACGGTTCTGGTCGTCGGAGAAGAACAGCCCGAACATGATGCGGATGAACGCGCGCATGAACGGCTTGAACAGGTGATGAAACCCCTCGCGGCCGATCTGTTCGAGCAGCGCTTCGGTGAGCGGCGCTTCCTCGTGGCGGAGCGGCGTCGACGCGGACGAATCGGGCAGCACGTCCGGCGTGGCGGCATGCAGCGCGATCACCATCTCGCTGTCGAGCAGCCGCACGGCAGCCGCTTCGACGAGCCGGGCCGCCGCGCGCGGCGGCGTGCCGAGCGACGCGATCGTGTCGAAGTGGCGCAGCACCGGATACGCGGCCTGGTCGGCCACGCGCAGCAGCAGCGGCGCGGGCGCGGTCGCGAGCGGGTCGGCGGACGAAGCGGGAGCGGAAAGCGTGGACATGGGGCGGGGTTCCTGTCAGAAGCGCACGCGCACGGCGGCGTCGATACGGGTGCCGAGACCGACCATCCGGTACTCGGAGTTGCTGTCGGAGAACGCGCGGGTGACCGCGACATCGACGCTCACGCGTTTGTTCACGTCGGCGACGACCTGCGCGATCGCGAGCAGGCCCTTGTCCTGCGGCGAATAGACGCCGCGCAGCGAATATTCGACGCGGCCGATCTTCTTGCCGAGCCGGGCGAACAGGTAGTCGCGCAGGTTGCCGTCGACGCTCACGAAATCGGCCGCGCCGCCGAGGCCGCCCAGCGCCGCGCCGGGCGCGACGGGCAGCAGCGCGTTGTTCACGCGGACCGCGCCGACCATCTGGCGCCACTGGTTCGCGTCGTAGCGCGCCTCGTCGTGCGACCACTCGACGATCAGCGAGAAGTTGCCGGGCAGTGCGCTCTGCATGCCGACCGCGCTGCGCCACATGATCTGGCGATCGTTGCGGCGATCGACCGCGTCGTACGCGGCCGGCGAATCGAGCGGCGTGCCGTTCGCGATGAACGCGGGCAATGGCCGTGTCGTGCCGCGCTCGAGCCACGCGCTTGCATAGACGGTGTTCGAGCGCGCGACGTCGAACGACAGCGTCGCGCCGGCGCCGCCGTGGCCCGCATGCCGGCCCGCGAGCAACGCGGCCGAGCCGCCCGACCAGTTGTACGCGCCGCGCACGAGCTGCGTCGCGCCCTGCACGTCACGGTTGTCGACGTCGCTGCGCAGCGTGCGGTTCTCGCCGGCGATGAACTGCAGCGTGGTCTGTTCGCCGGCCCATTTCGCTTCGACGAGCGGCGTGCCTTCGACGTCGCCGTAGCGGTCGTAAATGTCGGCCGTCGCGGCCCGCTTCTGGAAGAAGCCGAGCGGAAAGAACGCCTGTGACGTATCGAGCGGATCGATCCGCTTGCCGGCGGTGAGCGTGATGCCGTTGTCGAATGCGTAGCGCACGCCAGCCTCGTTGAAGCGGGTGGCCTGCGCGCCGAGCGAGTGGTTGCTGGCCACGGCACGGGCGTTCATGAACAGGTTCTCGCCGTCGATGCGCGCGAGCAGGCCCGCTTCCTGCAGGTTGCGCGGCTGGTCGCCGATCAGGTTTCCTAACAGCGCGTGTCCGTCCATGCTGTCGACCGTGCGTGCGTACGCGATGCCGTTCAGTGTGCTCAACTGTTCCATCAGCGATTCTCCGTGCGCGAGCGTACAGCCGAGCGCAAGCGGGACGGCGAGCGCGGCGGCGGGCCAGAGTCGGCCGGATGACGGAAGGCGGCGGTCACGATGGGCGTCGACATGAGCGTTGTTGTCACTGGCCATCGGCAAGCGTGTCGGGGTTGAACCAGCCCGACGGAATCTTGCGCGGCTGGCCGTCGAGAATGTCGACGACGCTCGCGCGCTGCTTTTCGATCTCGTTGCGATACGTGATCTTGCGGATCACCTTGCGCCCGTTCGCATCGACCGGCGCGGAGAAATCGGCGCTGCGGAACAGCAGGCCGCTCGCGAGAAAGAACTGCGCGCGCACCGGCACGTCGGTATCGGGCGTGACCCACAGCTTGATCGTCGGGTAGACGTTGTCGGGGTCGGTCGCGGTCAGGTCGAGCTCGGTGGCCGGCTTGCCGGCGATCGTCGTCGCGCCCGGCGCGGCCGATGCGTGATAGCTGTCCGCCCAATGCGTGCGCGTGATGTCGCTGATCACGACCTCGCCTTGCAGCCGCTGCATCCCGTTGATGCGGACCGCGCTGCGCGTGTTCGGCACGTAGAACCAGTGGCCGCGCGTCGTCGCGAGGTATTTCTGGCCGTCGTTCTCGCCGCTGCGCGTCAGCGCGAGCGTGTCGCCGTTGCCGCGCGTATAGACGAGGTAGCGCGTCGCGTCGCCGGACTGCCCGCCCACTTCGTTCGTGATCCGGATGTTCGTCTGCGTATCGGCGGCCGTGCTGCGATACGCATCGGCACGGGCAAGCATGGTCTGGGCCGTCGGGGCGTCGGCGGCATGAACGAGCGGCGCGCACGCGACGAGCGCAGCGGCCAGGTGGCGAATGCGAATCATGGGGCGAGTCCTTCGAGGATGTTGCGTTTGGCGAGGCCGAGCGTCGCGAGCAGCGCGGCGGCCACCCCGAGCACGACGAACGCGCCTTCGACGGCGGCCACGGCGGCCGGCGAGACCGTGAATTCGAGCAGGATCGACTTCACGCGGCCCGGCGGCGGCGGCAGGTGGATCTGCGCGTGATTGAGCGCAACCATCGTCAGCAGCGCCACCGCGATGCCGGCGGCGGCGCCCAGCAGGCCGAGGAAGGCGGTCTCCTGGATCAGCACGCCGCGCACCGTCGCGGCCGGCACGCCGAGCGCGCGCAGGGTCGAGATCTCGCGGCGGCGCTCGACGATGCTCATCAGGATCCAGTTGCTCATCGACAGCAGGATCGTCAGGCAGAGAATCGCGCCGAACACCGAGAACTGGTTCTTGTACAGCGCGACGACCTGGTGATAGAGCGACACGAGCTGGTCCCAGGTCCTCACGTCGAGCGTCGGCAGCGCGGCGCGCAGCGTCGCGGCGGCGGCCGGCGTGTGCGCGGTGTCCGACAGGAACACCGCGATGCGCGACGCGCGGTCGGTGCGCAGCAGCGCCTGCGCGGCGGTGAACGTCACGTTGACGATCCGTTCGTCGACGTCCTTGTTGCCGGTGCTCATCACGCCGACGATCTGCGCGTCGGTCGCGTTGATGCCGCCGTGCGCGGTCGACGCCATCAGCTGCACGACCGAGCCGACGTGCACGCCGAGCTTGCGCGCGAGTTCCGCGCCGACGACGACCTCGGTGCCGGCATGCGTCGGCGACAGATAGCGGCCCGACAGCACCGTGTGATAGTCGAAGAAACCGGGCGGCTCGCGGTTCGGCTCGATGCCTTCGCCGACGAAGCCGTAGCTGAGATCACCGTTCGAGATCAGCCCGTCGAAGTCGATGCCGCGCGCGGTGGTCGCGACACCGGGCAACGCCGCGATCGCGTGCGTGGCGGTGGCCTGCTCGTCGGCGGTCAGCCCGTATTGCAGCGGCCGTTCGCCGATCAGGTCGAGATAGCCGTGGTGCAGCACCTGTACGTGGCCGACGCCGCTGTCGATCGACCCTTCACGCACCGCGTCGAAGGTCGCGATCACGTAGCCGAGCGCAAGGCTCGACGCGAACGCGGCGACGCCGATCATCGCCATCGTCAGCACGGTGCGGCGCTTGTTGCGCCAGAGGTTACGCCACGCAAACGTCGACCAGTTCACGATTCACTCCCGGTACGCCGTCGCGCATCTCGATGCGGCGCGGCAGGTGCGCGCACAGACGATCGTCGTGCGACGCAATCAGAAAGGCGGTGCCCAGCGTGCGGTTGGTGTCGAGGATCAGCTCGGCCACCGCCCGCGCGTTGGTGCTGTCGAGGCTGGCGGTCGGCTCGTCCGCGATCACGATCGCCGGCTCCTTGGCGAGCGCGCGGGCCAGCGCGACCCGCTGCTGCTCGCCGCCGGACAGCTCGCCGGGGCGGTGACGTTCACGCGCGGCGAGCCCCACCGCGTCGAGCATCGCGCGGGCGCGCTCGCGCCGCGTGCGTGGCGTGCCCCATGCGAAGCAGCCGAGCTCGACGTTTTCGAGCGCGGACATCACCGGAATCAGGTTGAACTGCTGGAACACGAAGCCGATGCGCTCGCGGCGAATCCGTTCGAGCGTGTCCGGCGCATCGTCGATCCGGCGGCCTTCGAGCCAGCGTTCGCCGCTGCTCGGCACGTCGAGAAAACCGGCCAGGTTGAGCAGCGTGCTCTTGCCGCTGCCCGACGGGCCGACGAGCGCGACGACGTCGCGCTGGCCGATCGAGATCGTCGCGCCACGCACCGCGACGACGCGGCCCGCGCCCTCGTACACGCGCGAGACGTCGCGCAGCTCGAGCACCGGCGTGAGCGTGGTGGCGGTCATGCGTACGCTCCCTGGCCGGCTTCGGCGGCGGCCGTCGCGTGGATCACGGATAGGGCGCCGCTCGCATAGAGGTCGCGGCACTTCAGGCGCTGCAGCTTGCCGCTCGTCGTGCGCGGCAGCGAGCCGGGTTCGACGAAGCACAGATCCTGCGCGGCGAAGCCGATCCGCGACGCGAGCAGCTGCTGGCACTCGGCGCGCGTCTGCGGCGTCGCATCGACGGGCCGCGCCTCGATCGCGACGACCAGCCGCTCGGTGCCCGTCTCCGGATCGGGCAGCCCGAACGCGATGCAGGTGCTCTTGCGCAGCGTGCGATGGGAGGCCAACGCCTCCTCGATTTCATGCGGGAAGTAGTTGCTGCCGCGAATGATGATGACTTCCTTCTTGCGCCCGAGGATATGAAGCTGGCCGTCGGCGATATAGCCGATGTCACCGGTGCGGAACCAGCCGTCGGCCGTCAGCGGCGCGGCGATCGAGCCGTCGTCGGGGTTCAGGTAGCCGAGCATCACCGACGTGCCGCGGATCGCGACTTCGCCGACCGCGCGGTTCGCCAGCGCGTGGTCACCGTCGTCGAGGATCCGGAACGCCATGCCCTCGATCGGCGTGCCCATCGCGAGCACGGTTTCGGTGTCGGTGTCGGCGCCGTCGTTCGCGGCGGCCGGTTGCGCGTCGCGGCGCTCGATCAGCGCGCGCCGGTCGAGCGTGTCGGCGATCACGTACGGCGCGCCGTCAACGGCGCCGTCGTGCCACGCACGATGCATCGATACCGCGAGCGTCGATTCGGCCATCCCGTAGCACGGCTGCAGCGCCGATGCCGCGAGACCGTACGGCGCGAACGTCGCGGCGAAGTCGCGCAGCGTCGCGTCGTCCACGCGTTCGCCGCCGATGAAGATGTTGCGGCACGCGGAAAGGTCCACGCCTTCCATCGCGGCGGCATTGAAACGGCGCACGCAGTAGCGCAGCGCGAAAGTCGGCACCGACGTCGTCGTCGCGCGTGCCGATGCGATGCGCTTCAACCAGCCGAGCGGATTACGGATGAAGCTGTTCGGCTGCATCATCAGCAGCGGCGCACGGTAATGCAGGTTCGACAGCAGCGTAAGCAGCCCCATGTCGTGATAGAGCGGCAGCCACGACGCGGTGCCGTCTCCGGCCGCGAGGTCGAAACGCACCGACCCGCCAATGCCGAGCACGTTCGCGATCACGTTCTCGTGGCTGAGCACCGCGGCCTTCGGATGCGACGTCGAGCCAGACGTGAGCTGGACATGATGCGGATCGCGGCCATGCTTTGCGCTGATCAGCGCGCGCGCACCGGCATCCGCGACGAGCGACAGCGTGTCGAGATCGACGACGCGCGTCGACGAAGCGGGAAACGCATCGTCGCGCCATGCGGCGGCCTGCGCATCCGCGGCGATGACGAGGCGCGGCCGGTACAGCTCGCAGGCGACGTCGATCACCTGCCGCCCGGTGGTGGCGCGGCGCGCGGGAACGGGCACGGTGCAGGGCAGTGCGCCCGTCATCACGCAGGCCATCATCGCGACCGCATGCTCGACCGACGCGGGCAACGCCAGCATCACCATGTCGTTCTCGCGCACGTCGAGTTCGCGCAGCGCGCCGGCCTGGCGAAACACTTCTTCAGCGAAGCGCCGGTACGTGATGCTCGCCTCGTTGCCGGCGTCGTCGACGAACGTCATGCGATGCATGGCGCCCGCGACGTCCTCGAGCGATTCGATGAGGCGATGAATGGTGGATGCGCACTTCGTCACGAGGATTCTCCCCTTGAGGAACACGGCCGCTCGCGCCACGGTGCCGGCGGCGCCGTTCGTCGAGTGAGGGGGATTCTTGCCGGATCGACAGGACGCGACAAACGGAATATTTGCAGGCTATGCATGAGCAGCACGCATCCACTCGGCACTGCCATGTGTGTATACGTGCGAGCCCGTGCGAGGTGAATGGTCGGTACGCATTCGACCGGTCGTCTAGTTCACGATGTGGTGCGCTCATGCGCGGGCGTCATGCAATGCGTTCGGAAAATTCGTTTGTCCGAAGCATCGACTCACAGAAGAATTGCAACCCGGCAGCGCGCCAGTGTCGCCGCGTCATCGTGCCGGGCAGGGTCCGGCCAAGGAGAGCATTTTGTCCGTCACCTCATCGCTTCTCGCCCGTCAGAAACCGGTTGCAGACATGAAGAGCCGCCCGAGCGGCGTCGTCTTCTCGCTGAAGCTCGCGGTCTACGTCGCGCTCATCGCACACGGCATGCTGTTCGCGCTGTCGACGGTCGTGGTCCTGAAGATCGTCGGCATCCTGCTGATCGGCGCGATGTATGCGCACGGGGTCGAGCTGCAGCACCAGGCGCTGCACTACCAGGGATTCAGGAGCAAGCGGCTCAACATGGTGTTCGGCGTGCTGCTCGGCATGCCGATGCTCGTGTCGTTCCATGCGTACCAGGACAGCCATCTGCGCCATCACCGGCTGCTCGGCACACCCGAGAACAAGGAGTTCTTCGACTACGGCGACCAGTACGGCGCGAGCCCCGTCGTGAATCTCGGCCTGTGGGCGTGGCGGCTGTCGATGGCCGCGCACTATATCCAGTTCGCGAAGAACGTCGCGAAACTCGTCGTGCCGGGCGCAAGCTTCGGCGACAACCCGCTCGTGTCGCGCGCGATCCGCCGCGATCACCTGCTGATGGTCGCGGCGATCGCGCTGCTGGCCGGCGTGTCGATCGTGCTGCACACGTGGTTCGTCGTGTGGGTGTGGGTCGTGCCGCTCGTGTTCGTGGCCGCGCCCGTGCATGCGCTGGTCGAGATGCCCGAGCATTACCGCTGCGACCTGACGAGCACCGATCCGTTCCGCAACACGCGGACGATCGAGAGCAATGCGTTCATGACGTGGTTCACGAACGGCAACAACTATCACGTCGAGCACCACATGATGCCGAACCTGCCGATCGAGCGGCTGCACGATCTGCATGGCGCGATCGGGCCGCGCATCCGCTACTACCACCGCACTTACCGGCAGTTCTATTACGCGCTGCTGCGCGGCAAGCTGTCGCCGCGCACGGTGGAGGACGACGCGGACGACGGTGTGCCCGACGCCGAAGCGGCGGGCCCGGCGGCCACGCAATCGGCATGACCGCGGCAACGCTGGCCGGTGCCGCGCACGAACGCCATTCAACGACGGTGACGACGATGCTCTATCCGGAACTTTTCAGGTCGCTGGAAGCGGTGCGCTGGGACATGGAGACGGACATTCCGTGGGACCGCTTCGACACGTCGCTGCTCACCGACGAGCAGGCCGAGACGATCAGGATGAACGCGATCACCGAATGGTCGGCGCTGCCCGCGACGGAAATGTTCCTGCGCGACAACCGGCACGACAGCGACTTTTCCGCGTTCATGAGCGTGTGGTTCTTCGAGGAACAGAAGCATTCGCTCGTGCTGATGGAATACCTGCGCCGCTTCAGGCCGGAAATGGTGCCGACCGAAGCGGAACTGCACGCGGTGCGCTTCGAATTCGACCCGGCACCGCCGCTCGAGACGCTGATGCTGCACTTCTGCGGCGAGATCCGCCTGAACCACTGGTACCGCTGCGCGGCCGACTGGCACACCGAGCCGGTCATCAAGCAGATCTACGAAACGATCGCCCGCGATGAAGCGCGCCATGGCGGCGCCTACCTGCGCTATATGAAGAAGGCGCTGCACGACTGCGGCGACGTCGCACGTGCCGCGTTCGCGAAGATCGGCGTGCTGATGGCGTCGGCGCGACGCACCGAGAAGCCGCTGCATCCGACCAACCTGCACGTGAACCAGGCGCTGTTCCCGCGCGACACCGTGCAGTCGCGCCTGCCCGATCCGGAATGGCTCGAGCGCTGGCTCGACGAGCAGATCCGCTTCGACGGCGAATGGGAAAAGAAGGTGGTCGAGCGGATCCTGCACAACCTGTCGATCCTGTTCGAGCGCCCGTTCACGACCGCACAGGAGCTGAACCGCTATCGCCGCGAAGTGACCGCGCGAACGCCCCGTGTGACGGACGGCGTGATGGACGCGGTATAGCGACGCGCATCCCGTCCGGTAAAGGGCGGAACCGATTCCGGACAATTGGGTCGCGTCATGCACGCGCGTTGCCCTTTCCGGTCGGTGAAATATTCATTGCCGGACATAATTGGTTCATCAATTGCGGAAATTGAATGGCGCAATTCAATTTCATTCGTTTAGTACGTTTTCGTAAACATGAAAACGCGAATTTAAACGGTATTCCGCGTGTATGTTGAAGTGTGGTCTCTTTTCGTAATACGGTAAATTAATAAAATCGTTTGGCGATTGAAATTAAAGTGTAGGTATGTGGATGTGCGTCTGCTGCAGCATCAGTATGGTTGTCATGACGTCGATTTACGCCTGTAATTCGCTGTTTTTACGCGGATTTGTCGGTCATCCTTCACGTCATTCCGGCTGCTTGGTGATTTACAAAATCACTACTTGATAATAGTAATGTAAGAATATCTGGCCGATGAAAATTGATAGATAAATACAGGTGTCACGATTGAAAATAAGAATGATCCGCATCCATGCTTCAATATAAAATCGTTTCCGAATCCAATAAGGAGAAACGAGTCAGGGAGACGAACGGCGACTTGTCTGTCGGTGGGTGCAACTTTGAGGCGGCGGTATGGCTAATGTGAGATTGGCAAAGCGATTGAGAAGTATGCCTTCGCTGGATTTCCTGAGAGGCTTCGAATGCGCGGCGCGCCATTTGAGCTTTACGCGTGCCGGGCAGGAACTGAACGTCACGCAATCTGCCGTGAGCCGGCAGGTCAAGGCACTCGAGGAGCAACTCCGGATCGAGCTCTTTCACCGACACATTCGTTCCCTGACGCTGACCGACAAGGGGCGCGAGCTATACGACGCGATCTCGTTCGCGTTGTCCGACCTGGAATCGGTGATCGGCAAGCTGTCGTCGAGCGTGGGCCAGCGCGCGATCTCGTTGTCGACCACCGTTTCGTTCGCGGCGCTGTGGCTGATTCCGCGCCTCGGTTCGTTCCGCGCCAGCTACCCCGACATCGACGTACGCGTATCGGCCACGAGCGAAATTGAAGATCTTAAACGCAAACGTTTGCACCTGGCCGTGCGATATGCCGGGCCGTATACGTCGACGGACGAGACGGACGTGCTGTTTCGCGAGCGTGTCGTGGCGGTCTGCAGCCCGAGCCTGATGCCGGCCGCGGGCGACGTCGCGTCGATGAAGCCGGAGGATCTCGACAAGCACGTGCTGCTGCATCTCGACGATCCGCGCGGCGAGTGGCCGTGGCACGGATGGAGCCATCTGCTGAAGGAGCTGGGCGTGCCGCGCCTGCGGCCCGCCGGCGCGCTGCATTTCAGCCAGTATGACCAGCTGGTGCAGGCCGCGGTCGACGGGCACGGCATCGCGATCGGGCGGCGGCCGCTGGTCGACGGGCTGCTGAAGCAGGGCCGGCTCGTCGAGCTGTTCCCGCACTGCACGGTCGCATCGGGCAGCTACGTGCTGGTGCAGAACCCGGATGCATGCAACGAGTTCGATATTGCGGTGCTGACCAACTGGTTGCTCGAGCAGGCGAGTCATCCGCTCGCGTCGGACCCGGAAACGGCCGGCAGCAACGTGGTGCCGATGTATCGCGTCGGATAGTGCAGTCGTGCTACGCCGTCGCGCCGTCGCGCGTGTGTGTCGATGGGGCATGCGGCAGGGTCGACGCGCACGCAGTTGCGAACCGTCATGCGCCGCGCCCGTAACCTGTGCGATGATGCGCCGCTTCGCCTTCGTTGCAGCACGCCGCCGACCGCGGCGCCCGGTTCCGGGCCGCTGCCGATCGCGCTGACACCGGAGACGACATGCCCGCAGTGAACATTCATGGCAGCACCCTGCATTACCAGGATCACGGTACCGGGTTCCCGGTGCTGCTCGGGCATAGCTATCTGTGGGATTCGGCGATGTGGGCGCCGCAGATCGACGCGCTGTCGCGCCGGTATCGTGTCATCGTGCCGGACCTGTGGGGGCACGGCGCATCGGGTGCGATGCCGGAAGGCACGCAGACGCTCGACGATCTCGCCGCGCAGGCGAGTGCGCTGCTCGACGCGCTGGCGATCGAACAGTGCGCGCTCGTCGGGCTCAGTGTCGGCGGCATGTGGGGCGCGCGGCTCGCGTTGCGCGAACCGCAGCGCGTGCGCTCGCTCGTGCTGATGGATGCGTCGCTCGAGGCCGAGCCCGAGGCGACGCGGCTGCGCTATTTCGGCATGCTTGACGCCATCGCCGCCGCGGGTCGTATCGCGCCGCCGCTGCTCGATGCGATCGTGCCGCTGTTCTTCCGGCCGGATGTCAATCTGGCGGGCCCGGTGCCGTCCGCGTTTCGCGATGCACTGGCGAACCTGCCGGCCGACCGGTTGCGGCAATCGATCGTTCCGCTCGGCCGGCTGATCTTCGGCCGGCCCGACACGCTGCCGGCACTCGCCGAACTGGACGCCGAACGCACGCTGCTGATGTGCGGCGCGGGCGACATGGCGCGCCCGCCGTCGGAAACGGTGAAGATGGCGAGCGTGATCGGCTGCACCCACGCGCTGGTGCCGGACGCCGGCCACATCTCGAATCTGGAAAATCCCGCGTTCGTCACGCGCATGCTGCTCGACTGGTTCGACGCGCAGCGGCTGTCGGCAGGCTGACGACGGCGCGCGCGACGCCGGCGCATGTCGCGCGGCGTCGCTTCACGCAGACAAGCTTCAAGCGCGTTCGCTGACCGGCGTGAGCTTCCTGTCCCGCCCGCGCGCTTCGTCGGCCCGGCCGCGCACGAGGCTCAGCGCCTCTGCGCGGCTTGCGACGCACGGCGCGGAGCCGGGCAGCGGCTGGCGCGCCGTTTCGCGCAGCGCGAGCACCGACACGATACCGATGAACGATGCGCCCATCAGGTAGTACGCGGGCATCATCAGGTCGCCGGTGCGATCGACGAGCCACGCGGTGACGAGCGGCGTCGTGCCGCCGAACAGCGACACCGATACGTTGAAGCCGATCGCGAGCGCGCCGTAGCGGATGCGCGTGGGGAACAGCGCGGGCAGCGCCGACGGCATCACGCCGGTGAACGTCGACAGCAGCACGCCGTAGATCAGCATCCCGCCGAACACGGGCAGCATGCCGCCGGTGCGGATCAGCATCAGCGCCGGCACGGCCAGCACGAGCAGGCCCACGCAGCCGGCCATCATCACCGGCTTGCGGCCGACCTTGTCCGACAGGTGCCCGGCGTAGAGCGTCATCGGCATCATCAGCACCATCACGAGCAGCACCAGGAACAGGCCGTGCGATTCGCGGAAGTGCAGCGTCGCCGACAGGTAGCTCGGCAGGTACGACAGCGCCATGTAGTCGGTCACGTTGAAGATCAGCACGAGGCCGACGCATTGCAGCAGCGGCTTCCACTGTTCGACGAGCAGCGACGCGAAGCGCTGCTTCGGCCGCGCGCGTTCGTCCGCTTCACGTGCTTCGGCCTCCTTCTTGAACGCGGGCGTTTCCTCGAGTTTGAGCCGGACATAGAGGCCCACGAGGCCGAGCGGACCGGCGATGAAGAACGGCACGCGCCAGCCCCACGACAGCAGCGCTTCCTGCGACAGCGTGGCGGTGAGCAGCGCGACCGTCGCCGCGCCGAGCGTATAGCCGATCAGCGTGCCGAACTCGAGGAAGCTGCCCATGAAGCCGCGGCGCTTGTCGGTCGAGAATTCGGCGATGAAGGTGGCGGCGCCGCCGTACTCGCCGCCGGTCGAGAAGCCCTGCACGAGGCGGGCGACGAGCAACAGCACGGGCGCCATGATGCCGATCGACGCGTAGCTGGGGATCAGGCCGATCGCGAAGGTGCCGACGGCCATCATGATCATCGTGGCGGCGAGCACGCGCTGGCGGCCGATGCGGTCGCCGAGCGGGCCGAACACCATGCCGCCGAGCGGGCGCACGAGGAACGCGGCCGCGAACGTGCCGAAGGTCGCGAGCAGCTGCGCGGACGGGCTGCTGGACGGGAAGAACACCTTGCCGAGCGTGACGGCGATGTAGCTGTAGACGCCGAAGTCGAACCATTCCATCGCGTTGCCGAACGCCATGGCGCCGACCGCGCGCTTGAGGACGGCGGGGTCGACGATCGTGATGTCATCCAGCTTGACGGACTGGCGCGAAGATCGGGTTTTCGCGGGGCGCGTTTGCGACGGGCTCAATGAACTCTCCTGGAATTGCCTTGGCGGCCGGCCGGCGGGAATGCAGCGGGGGCGTGCGGGCCGACGGACAGCGAAGGCGGATGTGTCGGGGATGCGTCGATGCCGGTGGCGTGACGCGCGTAGCGGACGACACCGGGCAGGTGTGTTGTGCGAACCAGTTTAGGGAAACGGGCGCGGGCGGCTATCGGTCATGCGCCCGGAACCCGGTGGTAAACGACATCGGGTTCAGGCAGTGCGGGTTGCACTGAAGCATGTCCGGCCGATCGGGACGCCGGACCGCGTGTCGGTCGGCATCTGCCCGCATTCGTCGCGGATGGAAGGGCGGTGGTGGCAACAATTCGAGCGTCGCGCGAGGTCTTCGGTCCACTACACGAAATGCCGGACGCCTTCTCCGCGGTGATCACGCATGCACTCGTAGTTCTGATTTGGCACACTGGGCCGATCGTGTGCGGCAGCCACGACTGGAATCAACGCGCGTCCAAAAGGAACGAATGCGTCGTGAATGTCCGAGTCGACAAAATAGACGAGCCTGTCACCGATACCCAGAATGGTCGGTGTATCGACGACAGACTTGACGAACGCGAAACCGACTGCTTTTGAAACGGAAATTAACGTCGCAGTCCTGATCGTATTTCGCGAGACTGCGGTGCTATGCATGGTGGGTTGCCGCGACGGTCTTGCTTCTAATGATGAAACAGGGCGTGCCAGCGTGATTGTACGAGGTTGGTAAATCGCGGTAACGGGGGGCGCAGCCGACGCTCAGATCTCGCTGCGTGAATGGTTCGATGAGATTGAAGAAGCGGAAAACTCCGCACGCAGGTTACAGGGGCATGACGCGGACTGCGTGACTTGTTGCGGAAACGTTGATGAAACAATTCATTGCGTGACTGTTTCCATTTGAATCACATGAGTCCGTGACTGGGTAAGCCCCACAAACGGTTCATTTTTCCAGGGCCCGCACCGAGCCATTGATATTGGATTCCGACCTTGACAATGTTCGCGATGTTCGGTCAGGTTGAAACCCCAGAGTTCGGGCCGGGCTGTCATCGGCGGCGCAGGTAATCGCGTCGGTTCTGCCCAGTCCATGCAAATTACGTTTCTATTAAAATTTAATAGAAAATGAAATAAAACGGAAAGAAAGTGGTCTGGTAAATGAAATTGTGTCGGGGGGCGAGACGAGGCGGCCTGCCTCTTCGCGATTTATATGCCAATTTTTGTCATTTCATATTGTTGTTTTCGAGATTAAGTATATTCTCGCGAATTGCTGTTGCCGCTAGAATTGCGGCCGCTAACGGGATGCCGTTCCCGTGAGAGTGCGAGCCACTGCGGGCTTGCGAAAAACAAGAAGATGGATAACGAATGAACATGACCGAAGTGGTTCAGGCGATTCGTGGCGGCCTGATCCAACAAGACCGCCTGCTCAAGACGAGCATCCCGGCGTTGCCGGAGAACGCGCTCGTACCGCGGCGAGCGGTGACCTATAGCGAGCTCGGCCGCGACTTTAGTGCCACGCTCGACATGGTATCCACCGCGAGCGACATCGAACTCAAGACGCTGATCGCCCAACCAATGACGCTTTGGATTCAACAAGCGAACAGGTCCTATCAGCCGCTCAACGGTTACATTCATACGGCTCGCAGGCTGGGTGCCGACGGCAGCCTTTCCAGCTATCAGTTGACTTTCGCTTCGTGGATGCATTTCCTCAAGTTCCGTAGCGATATGCGGTACTGGCAGGACAAGAGCGTCGACGCCATCGTCACGGACGTTTTCAATGTGCATCCACAGGCACGAGGGCAGTTCGAATTTGCGTTGCTGAAACCGTTGCCTTCGCGTTCGTATTGTCGCCAGAGCGAAACCGACTGGAATTTCGTCCATCGATTGCTGGAAGAGGAGGGATTGTTCGGGTTCTGGCGGCAGGACAGCGACGGGAAGTCGCATCGGTTCGTCGTGACCGACGATGTTTACGCGCTCGATGAGATGTCCCCCGGTTCGGTCGGGTTCTCCAGATCGGGTGCAAGTGGCGAAACGGATGCGTTTACACAGTGGGCGGGTTCCCGGACATTGCAAAGTACCGTCCACACGACGCGCACGTTCGATTACAAGACGCCTCCGTCCATCTCCAATCCCAAAGGTACGACGTTGCCGACGATGTCAGGTCAAGGGAGTTTGCCGGAGCAGGCTGAAGTCTACGAATACACGGGTGCCTATACGTATCTGGACCAAAGTCGCGGCGAACACCTGTCGAAAATTCACCTGGAGGAATGGGAGTCACGAGCGAAGCGATTCTTCGGCGTGGGCGGTATCCGGGCGATTGACGCAGGTCGCCGCTTCGCGCTGACGGGACATCCAGACCACGATCGCGACGCGGCCGGTCAGCGCGAATTCGTGGCGATCAAGGTACAGAGGTTCATCGAGAACAACCTGCCGCTGTCCAGCCACGAAACGAACTTTCCGCATAGCTTGCAGAGCCAACTGGCGCATGTGAAATCGATGCATACGGTGGAACTCGTTGCGCATGAAGACGGATCAGCCGGCTTTTACCTGGTCGAAGTGGAGGCGCAACGCGTAACGGTTCCGTATCGGAGCCCGTTCGAGCACAAGAGACCTGCGATGGAGCTCGAGACGGCCATTGTCGTGGGGCCCCGGGGTGAAGAGGTCTACACGGACGAACTGAACCGGGTCAAGGTCCAGTTCATATGGGACCGTCAGAACTCGGGCGACGCGAGCGCTTCATGCTGGGTGCGAGTCGCGCAGTCGGATACCGGTGGCGGGTATGGGAGCGTTCACGTTCCGAGAGTCGGTGAGGAAGTCCTGGTCGGGTACGTCGGCGGAGACTGCGACAGGCCGATCGTTCTCCATCGCGTCTACAACGGGAGCGTCCGGCCACAGTGGCACAGCAACGGTGTCCTGTCGGGCTATCGGTCGAAGGAATTTGGCGGCAGTGGATACAACCATCTGGTGATGGACGACTCGACCGGCCAGAATCGGGCGCAATTGTATTCGACGAGTGCGGAATCGCATCTGCATCTCGGGCATCTGGTCGAGCATTCCGATAACACACGGGGAAGCTATCTCGGAACGGGCTTCGATCTGAAGTCGACCGCGTATGGTGCGATCCGCGCTGGCCAAGGATTGTACGTATCAACGCATCCGGCGACAGCGGGGCAGCCGCTCGATGCAGGCGTGGCGACGGAGCAACTCGTCAATGCATACGGAGTGATCGATGCACAGTCGCAGGCGAGTGTGGCGAGTCAAGCCGAAAGCCTACAACCGGGCAGCGATGCGCTGTCGGGATTCCGCAATGCGACGCGGCACAGTGTTACTGCCGCATCACAGGGCGGACGGACGGCTGGCGGTGGTACGGGTAGCGCGAACAGCTTTGCGAAGCCGGTGATGCTGATGGCGAGCCCAGAGGGCATTGCCCTGTCGACCCAGCAGTCCACGCAGATCACGGCGGACCAGCACGTCAATCTCGTCAGTGGGCAAAGCACGCACATTGCGACTGGCAAGTCGCTTGTCGCTAGCGTCGCGGAGAAGCTCAGCCTGTTCGTTCAGAAAGCAGGAATGAAGCTGTTCGCGGCCAAAGGCAAGGTCGAGATTCAGGCGCAGGGTGACGCAATGGCGTTGGCGGCGTTGAAGGACATTTCGATCTCGACTAAGGACGGCCGGATCGTTTTGACCGCTCCGAAAGAGATCTGGATCGGCGCTGGCAACTCTTACATCAAGATATCGACGAACGGGATCGAGAACGGTACGCCGGGGCAGATCCTGGAGCGGTGCGCATCGTGGGAAAAGCAAGGCGGCACGAGCGTTTCGCCCCCGCAGCAAGCGTTTTTCGAAAGCCAGCAACCGTTGCAGTACAGCCAGCAACTGGTGCTCGACGAAGTCCTGCACAAACCGGATGGCATTGCGCAGGCAGTCAGCTATCACTTGGTTGGGGACGCCGGGGTTGTTCTCGGCAGCGGCATGCTCGATGACAGCGGACAGACCTTGCGTGCCTTTACCGATACACCGCAGCAGATCCACGCGATCTTCAATCTGAACCATGGCAAATGGAAGACGATGATGTATCAAGAGCCGTTCTACATGAGCGCCAACGAGGTTGATCACCCCGAAGCGGGCGTGTTTGACTATGCGGACCATGCGATGGCGGACGATGTCGTCGACACGACGGACGCAGACGATTCGACGGATACGGAAAACACGGCGGCCTGCCCACCTTCGGAAGTGAACAGGTGAGGTATTTGAGGTTGAGAAAGATAGTCAGAAAGACAAGGCAAAAGCAGATGAAAGCACGAGTGCAGGTCAAGTACTGGATGGGCGCTATATTGGGCGCGATGCTGATCCACGTCGCGGTGGCATCGGCGCCCACGATAGAGCTTCCGCTCGGTGCGCCGGAAGGATTCAGTGCCGATGCCATCAATTCGCTCGGCAATGACCGCTACTGCATCAGTGGACACATTTATGACGACGCCGGGCCGAGCCGATCCGCAATGGTCGTGTTGGTCGATGCAGGTAGCCACAGGGTTGAATGGCGTACCGCCATTCCACATGGCCCGAGTCATGTCAGTAATTCTGCAGTAGCCTGCGGTAGTGACGGTCACTCGATTTATGCGGTGACCGAGGAACACACGCAGGGCAGTGAGTCGCTCAATCAAACGAGCATCGTAGTGAACCGTCTCTCCGTTACGGGCAAGCTCGAAAAGCGGCAGCCGATTCATGCAGGTTTTGACGAGTGGTTCTACATGCTCGACGTAGGTCCCGCCGGCGTCAATGTCGCAGGGGGCACGAGCGCGACATTGCAGCGTGGTGGGCCATTTGGCACATTCGTCGCGCACCTCGATGCCGATCTTGGGCAGCCGACGCTGACGCAGCTTTCGAGTGGAGCATTCTGGACCGACACGTCCGCCCGGCTGGATGGTCGGCACCTTCTGCTGGCAGGCAAGTTCCTGCCGAATGTCGGAGCAGGTCACGACGGATACGCGGTGTCGCAGATTGATCTCGACAGTAAGCGATATCTCCGTTCCGCGTATCCGTTGCCTGGCAACGTGACGTCGGCGAGTGCGCTCGTGTCTTCGGACGGGGGGGTGTATGACGTTGGTGTCACGCCTGCCGGCGTGCTGACGGTTGTGACGGTCGATCCCGCAGGAAAGACAACGTCCTCTTTCTCGACGGGCAGCGGCACGCTCTGCAGCATTGATGCGGTTGCGCGCGGCAATCGTACCGTGAGTGTGATCGGTGACGCATGCAAGGGCAATCGCACGGTGTTGCTGTCCGTCGATCTTGCCTCACATGCTGTGAGCATCCTCCATACGTTCGGCAGCGAGATGGATGCGATCGAATTCGACGGCAGTAGTTGGGTCGGCGTGACGAAAACCAAAGGGCGTGGCGCTGTATTTCAGCGGGGAGTGAGTTAAGTCATGGCGGGCGACAAGAAATATACGTACGAAGACGAATTGGAATTCATCAAGAACCTGTATTGCCCGGCCCGACAGGTCGCCGATGAGACGGGCTGCTCATGGAAATTGATCCTTGCGCAGGCTGCGCAGGAAACAGGCTGGGGGGAGCGCGTTCTGCATGGAACGAACAACCTCTTCAACATCAAGGCTGATGCGTCGTGGCACGGTGAGTCGCGTACTTTTACCGTTCCAGAAGAGCGAGAGGATGGCAGCAAGTATTGGGTGACTGCTCCGTTTCGTGTGTATCCATCCATGCTGGAGAGCTTGCGAGATCGTCAGAAATTTCTCGCATCGAATCCGCGCTATGCAGCGGCGGGTCTTTATAGCGAAGGGGTAAAGGGCAATCTCGAAGCGGAAGCAAGGGCACTGCAGTCGGCCGGTTACGCCACGGACAAGAAATACGCGAAGAACATCATCGAAGTGGCCAGTGGCCCGTCGATGAAGCGGGCTATCGAACGGGCACAGAAGGCGGGCTGCAAGGGCTGCCTGCCGACGGTGAATGTGTACGTGCTCGACCAGGCCAAGGCGCATCTGGTCAACACCAAAATTAAGGCGACCCAGGGTGGCAAAACGATCGACCTGGTCACGGACAAGAACGGGCAAGTGCAAGTACAGGCGGCGCTGTCGGGCGGCCCGGTTTCCTTGCAAGCCTGGTCGGAACACGATCACAAGTGGGTACAGATCGAGCAGGCCGTGACGCCGACGACGCCTGCTACGGCCCTTACGGTCGTTGCGCCGACAATCGTCGTGCCGTCGGCGACGGAATTGCATAAGCCGCCGGCTGCCCAGCCCGAAGCACAAGCACAAGCACAAGCACAAGCACAAGCACAAGCACAAGCACAAGCACAAGCACAAGCACAAGCACAAGCACAAGCACAAGCACCGGCACCGGCACCGGCACCGGCACCGGCACCGGCACCGGCACCGGCACCAACTCAGCCTGCAGCGGGTCACCCCTCAGCCCCGGCCTCCGCTGCCTCGCATGCCAGCGCCGATTCGCATGGCGGTACGGAGACATACATCGTTCAGAAAGGCGATACGCTCAGCAAAATCGCAAAGAAATACTCGACAAGCTATCGCGTGCTGGCGCGCCTGAACGGCATTGCATCGCCGTACTTTCTATATCCGCGTCAGGCCCTGACCGTGCCGAAGGCACTTGCGCACCCATCGTCACCACCGGGCGCGGTAACGGCCGCCGCACCGGTGGCGGCAGGCTCATCTGCGGCGGTCGCCCCGGTGGGTGCCGGATCGTCCGCCGCAGCAGCGGCTCCGGCGACGAACGCGGCATCTGCATCGTCCGGTGCTTCGGCCCACGCCGCTGAGACTCATGGGAACGCCGTTCGTGCTGCACCTTCAGCACCTGAAATGAGCGCGCCTGCGCATCCAGGCACGCATCCGACCAGTGGGACTGCCGGGGCATCACCCGCGGCAAAGCCGGCACCGGAAGTGCATGCTGTCCGTTCCCGGGATGAGAGCGATCACCCGAAAACCGAGGCGTTGAGTGCCAGCCATGCACCGTGGATGGCGTATGCAGAGGAGGAGCGTCACGTTGGTATCAAGCGCAAGGGAGGAGACGTTTCCACCGAGCACATCAAGGAGTATTTCGGTGCGACGTCACAAACCAAGGCAGATCCGAATTCCGCCGCATACTGTGCGGCATTCGTGAACTGGTGTCTGCAGCGCGCGGGCTATGAGGGAACGAAGGGAAAGACCAATGCGATGGCAAGCAGTTTCCTCAAGTGGGGGAAACCGACCAAGGGGAACAAGCCGGTATACGGTGCCATCGCCGTCGTGCGCTTCGGCAAAAGTGCATACCACGTTACCTTTGTCAACGGTGCCCATCGCTTCGATGCGCATCAACGTTTGCAATCATTGGCAACGTTGGGCGGGAACCAGGGCAAGGCGCATGAGGTGAATAAAAGCCATCTGCCTCCGTCTTTGGTGGTAGCGTATCGTCTCCCGATCGGCTATGACGCAACCGATGATGACTATCAACTGGCGCTCGTGCCGGATGACGGCAGCACATCGATGACGGCAGCATCGACTCGATAGACGTACTTTCGCCGGAGGCCGGGTGCTACGATGTTACGCGAGACGGGTCGCACTGCCGTTCGATGAGGGGCGATGCCGGTTACTTATTTTTCTCGAATGCTGATGATAAAGCTATCCAAAATCACTGCATGCGCGTTGATCTTCGGCGCGACCGTCTCCAACGTGACGTATGCCCGCGATCTGGACAAGAGCGACCCTGATCGCGCCCATATACTGGCCGCCGTTCACCGGCTGAACGACGGCGAACCGGACCTGAAGAATTACCACTATTTCGTGGTCGATCTGATCAAGGATCATGATGCCGCCTTCGCATGTGTTGCACTGGCGGATAAGGACGGCAGCCTGGAGATGACGGATGACCAGGCTGAGATCATGAAGTTCGCGCTGGAAAAGCGCAACGCGCAATGGGTAGCAACCGATCTCGGCGGTGTGGGATTTGCAGTCGGTGCGAAGCCGGTGCAATCGGATTGCAAGGTGGAAGGACGCGTCGTGGACACGCGTGATGATGTCAATGCTGCGTTGAAGGCAATAGGACACAAGCCATTATCTTCTCGTTGACTTCGGAGATTTTTGGCGGGAACGTGACCGGATACTCAGTGTAGCTTCGCGCCCCGCCCGTGCTCGGGATAATCCACGCCGCGAAGATCGCGCTTTCGCGGTGTGCGCTTGCGACGGTCTCAATGAATTCTCCTGGAATTGCCTTGGTAGCTGGCCGGGCTGGAATGCAGCGGAGTCGTGCGGGCTGAGGAGCAGCGCAGGAGGACGTCGCCTGGACCTCGATGCCGATGGCGTGACGCGCGCAGCGCGCTGCCACCGTGCGAACCTGTTGTATCAACGAGTTCAAGGAAACGGGCGCAACCCGTTATCGGTCATGCGCTCGGCACCCGATTGAAAACGAAACGGGTTTCGGGCAGTGCCGGTCGTACCGGAACGGGCGTCGGCACGATGTGAGCGGTCATCTCCCCGCTCGCCGGCTGGCGGCGCCGAGCAACGCCACGAACGCCGCTTCATCCGCGCGCAAGCCGCGCGGCGTCCGCCGGACCGCGAGCGCGGCGAGCGTGCCCGCCTCGAACGCGTCGAGCACGGCCGGATGGATGTAGCAGCGCCGGCATACGGCCGGCGTGTTGCGCAGTAGCTCGGCCACCGCGCGCACGGTTTCGACGATCTGCTTGCGCGCGTGCGTGACGCCGCGATGCTCGGTGCGCCGCAACAACCCGAGCGCATGCACGCTGCCGGCCCAGGTCCGGTAGTCCTTCGCGGTGAAATCCGCGCCGCCGGCCTCGCGCAGGTAGTCGTTCACGTCGGACGACCCGACCGGATGGCGTACGCCGTCGTCGTCCACATACTGGAACAGCTCGTGCCCGGGCAGCTCCGCGCAGCGCCGCACGATCCGCGCGACCCGCGCGTCGTCGACCGTCACGTCGTGTTCGATCCCGCTCTTGCCGGCGAAGCGCAACTGCACCTGGCCGGGCCGAATTTTCAAATGACGCTTGCGCAACGTCGTCAGCCCGTACGAGCCGTTTTCGCGCGCGTATTCCGCGTTGCCGATCCGCGCGAGCGTCGTGTCGAGCAAGCGGACGATCGTCGCCACGACCTTGTCGCGCGGCATGCCCGGCAACGCCAGATCGCGCTTGACGCGCGCCCGGATGCGCGGCAGCGCACGCGCGAACGCGGCCATCCGCGCGTACTTGTTCGCGTCTCGCGTCTCGCGCCACAGCGGGTGATAGCGATACTGCTTGCGCCCGCGTGCATCGCGGCCGGTTGCCTGAAGATGACCGCGCGGGTCCATGCAGATCCACACGTCGGTGTACGCGGGTGGAATCGCCAGCGCATTGATACGGGCAATTTCGTCGGCATCGCGCACTCGCACACCGTCCGGCCCGTAATACGCGAAGCCGTTGCGGAGCGGCCGACGCGTATAGCCGGGGCGGCGGTCGTCGACATGACGCAGCGGCCCGGCGGGCATGCGTGCATTCGGCTGCGACGGGGCGCGCTGCTTCATGCTGCGGCGCGGCGATCGACGTCGCTGCCGATCCGCGTATCGTCGGGCTGCGTTCCGCTCGGACATCCTGCGCGCACGGTTTTCTCCTGTTTATGCGTCCGTTTCGGCGTCGTGCAGCAAGAACCGTGCGCCATTCCCGGCACGCGCGAGGATGCCCGGCACAAGCGTGCGCCGGACGCGTGGCTCGTGCAAAAGCCGCGCAAAACGCGGCCAAGGCCCGCAAGAACGGGCCTGCCCGCATGCTTAGGTGTTTATACGTATGCCGAATCCGATATCGCCCCAATCCAATATTTCATTAGAAGGTTATCGGACTTGTTTCTAGACTGATGCGGGGCATGCAGACCGGGCCGGCGCGAAGCCCCCGGCCGGCTTACAACCCCGATCCGCGCCTGCGCCACGCAGAAACAGAACAGCGCAGCGGCACACAACGACATCATCGGAGACGAACCATGACATTCATCAGGAAGCTGGCGGCGGGCGCGATCGTTGCCGCGGCGACGGTGCTGGCCGGCGGCGCGCACGCGCAGCAGAAACCGATCACGCTCGGCTTCTCGCAGGTCGGCGCGGAAAGCGCGTGGCGCACCGCGAACACCGTGTCGGTGAAGGGCGCGGCAAAGGACGCCGGCATCAACCTGAAATTTTCCGACGCGCAGCAGAAGCAGGAGAACCAGATTCGCGCGATCCGCTCGTTCATCGCGCAGAAGGTCGACGTGATCGCGTTCTCGCCGGTCGTCGAATCCGGCTGGGAGCCCGTGCTGACCGAAGCGAAGGCCGCGCACATCCCGGTGATCCTGACCGACCGCGGGGTCGACGTGAAGGACCCGTCGCTGTACGTGACGATGATCGGCTCCGACTTCCTCGAGGAAGGGCGGCGCGCCGGCCACTGGATGGAAGAGCGCTACAAGAACGATCCGGGCCCGATCAACATCGTCGAGCTGCAGGGCACGGTCGGCTCGGCGCCGGCCAACGACCGGCGCGCCGGCCTCCTCGAAGTGATCAAGAGCAATCCTAAGTTCAAGGTGATCGCGTCGCAAAGCGGCGACTTCACGCTGGCGGGCGGCAAGCAGGTGATGGAAGCGTTCGCGAAGACCTACGGCAAGCAGATCAACGTCGTCTACGCGCACAACGACGACATGGCGCTCGGCGCGATCCAGGCGATGGAAGAGGCGGGGATCAAGCCCGGCAAGGACGTGAGCGTCGTGTCGTTCGACGCGACGAAGGGCGGCTTCCAGGCGATGGTCGCGGGCAAGATCAACGTCGACGTCGAATGCAGCCCGCTGCTCGGCCCGCAGTTGATGACCGCGGTGAAGGACGTGGTCGCCGGCAAGCAACTGCCCAAGCGCATCGTGACGAACGAGACCGTGTTCCCGATGAACGTCGCGGCCCAGGTGCTGCCGACCCGCAAGTACTGAGCCACGTACCGACGACCCGGCGCGGGCGGCGGCATGGCGGCCGCCCCGGGCGCCAACCGCTTCGAGGGAGGATGCATGGAGAGTCCGCCGGTGGTCGAGATGATCGGCATCGACAAGTCGTTTCCGGGCGTGAACGCGCTGCAGCGCGTGAACTTCCGGTTGTTTCCGGGTGAAATCCACGCGCTGATGGGCCAGAACGGCGCGGGCAAGTCGACGCTGATCAACGTGCTCACCGGCGTGCATGCGCACGACGCGGGCGAGATTCGCGTCGGCGGCGCGCCGGTGCATTTCGCCGCGCCGCGCGAAGCCGAGGCGGCCGGCATCCAGACGCTCTACCAGGAAGTGAACCTGTGCGCGAACCTGTCGGTCGCGGAGAACATCTTCGCGGGCCGGCAGCCGATGCGGCGCGGTGCGATCGACTGGAACACGATTCATGCACGCTCGCGCGCGGCGCTGGCCGAGCTCGACCTGTCGCTCGACGTCACGCGTTCGCTCGACGCATATCCGATCGCCGTGCAGCAGATGGTCGCGATCGCACGGGCGGTGTCGGTCGACGCGCGCGTGCTGATTCTCGACGAGCCGACGTCGAGCCTCGACGACGGCGAGGTCGCGCGGCTGTTCGACGTGCTGCGCCGGCTGAAGGCATCGGGCATCGCGATCCTGTTCGTCACGCACTTTCTCGAGCAGACCTACGCGGTGTCCGACCGGATCACCGTGATGCGCAACGGCGAGCGCGAAGGCGAGTATCTCGCGCGCGACTTGCCGGTCGATGTGCTGGTCGCGAAGATGACCGGCCGCGAACGGATGTCCGACACGCTGCAGGCGGGTGCGGCGGCGGTCGAACGCACCGCCGGCGACGCGGAACCGTTCCTGTCGATGCAGCAGGTCGGCCGGCGCGGGATGATGAGCCCGCTCGACCTCGACGTGCGGCCCGGCGAGATCGTCGGGCTGGCCGGGCTGCTCGGCTCGGGGCGCACCGAAACCGCGCAGCTGGCATTCGCCGCGGAGCGCGCCGACACCGGCGCGATCGAGGTCGACGGTGCGCGCACGCGGCTCGCGTCGCCGCACGACGCGGTTCGCAACGGCATCGCGTATTGCCCGGAGGATCGCAAGAAGGAGGGGATCGTCGCCGCGCTGTCGATCCGCGAGAACATCATTCTCGCGCTGCAGGCGCGGCGCGGCTGGTGGCGGCTGATCGGGCGGGCGCGGCAGCGCGAGCTTGCCGATACGTACATCGCGCGGCTCGGCATCAAGGCGCGCGACGCGGAGCAGCCGATCGGGCTGCTGTCGGGCGGCAACCAGCAGAAGGTGCTGCTCGCGCGCTGGCTCGCGACGGAACCGAAGCTGCTGATTCTCGACGAGCCGACGCGCGGCATCGACGTCGCCGCGAAATTCGACATCATGGAGCGCGTGCTCGCGCTGTGCGCGCAAGGGCTTGCGATCCTGTTCATCTCGTCGGAGATCAGCGAGGTCGTGCGCGTGAGCCACCGGATCGCGGTGCTGCGCGACCGGCGCAAGGTCGCCGAACTGACCGGCGCCGACGCATCCGAGGAGCAGGTGTACCGGCTGATCGCGGGAGGCCAGTCATGACGCGGCTGCGCACGTTGTTCCGTCATTCGCTCGTGTGGCCGGTGCTGACGCTCGCGCTGCTGTTCGCGCTCGACGTCGCGCATCGCCCGGGCTTCCTGTCGATCACGCTGCTCGACGGTCACCTGTTCGGCGCGCCGGTCGACATCCTGAACCGCGCGGCGCCGCTCGTGATCGTGTCGCTCGGGATGACGCTCGTGATCGCGACCCGCGGGATCGACATCTCGGTCGGCGCGATCGTCGCGATCGCCGGGGCGGCCGCGGCGATCGTGCTCGACGCGGACCCGTCGCGAATCGGCGTGGCGCTGGCCGCCGCGCTCGGCGTCGGGCTGCTGGCCGGCGCATGGAACGGGCTGCTGGTGGCGTTCGTCGGGATGCAGCCGATCATCGCGACGCTGATCCTGATGGTGGCCGGCCGCGGCGTCGCGCAACTGCTGACGGGCGGCCAGATCATCCCGATCGGCGCGCCCGGCTACCTCGCGCTCGGCGGCGGCTATCTCGCGGCCGTGCCGTGCGCGGTGTGGATCGCGCTGGCGACGATCGCCGCGACCGCGCTGCTGGTGAACCGCACCGCGCTCGGGCTGTTCATCCGCGCGATCGGCGTGAACCCGGTCGCGACGCGGCTCGTCGGGCTGCGCTCGGGGGCGATCGTGTTCGGCGTGTATCTGTTTTCAGGCGTGATGTCGGCGCTCGCGGGCATCCTGGCCAGCTCGAACGTGCGCAGCGCCGACGGCAACAACGCAGGGCTGCTGCTCGAGCTCGACGCGATCCTCGCGGTGACGCTCGGCGGCACGTCGCTGCTCGGCGGCCGCTTCAGCCTCGCCGGCTCGGTGCTCGGCGCGCTGATCATCCAGACGCTCACCTACACGACCTATTCGATCGGCGTGCCGCCGGAGGCGACGCTCGTCGTCAAGGCGGTCGTCGTGATCGTCGTGACGCTGATCCAGTCGGAGGCTGCCCGTGCGTGGGTCGTCCGGCACGCGTCGCGGCTGCTGCCTTCCGCGCGTTCGCGCGCCACTTCCGGAGCCACGCCGCGATGAACCGATTCCTTGGCCGGCTCGCCGACCCGCGCACGCTGCCGATCGTCGTGACGATCGTGCTGTTCGCCGCGCTGTTCGGCTTCGGGTCCGTGACCTACACGGGCTTCTTCTCGATGCAGGTGCTGACCGGGCTGCTCGTCGACAACGCGTTCCTGTTGATCGTCGCGATCGGGATGACGTTCGTGATCGTGTCGGGCGGGATCGACCTGTCGGTCGGCTCGGTCGTCGCGCTGACGACGATCTTCTGCACGGTCGGCGCCGAGCGGCTGCACTGGCCCGTGTGGGTGATCGTGCCGCTCGTGCTCGCGTTCGGCGCGCTGTACGGCGCGGCGATGGGTGCGTTGATCCATTATTTCCGGCTGCAGCCGTTCATCGTCACGCTCGCCGGGATGTTTCTCGCGCGCGGCGCGTGTTTCCTGATCACGACGCAGTCGATCACGATCAACGAGCCGGTGTTTCATGCGATCGCGGGCTTCAGCGTGCCGGTGGGCGGCGGCACGTTGAGCGCAGGCGCATTGGTCGCGCTCGCGACGCTGGCCGGCGCGATCTACGTCGCGCATTTCACGCGCTTCGGCCGCAACGTCTACGCGATCGGCGGCAACGAGCGTTCGGCGCTGCTGATGGGGCTGCCGGTCGCGCGCACGAAGGTCGGCGTGTACGCGCTGAGCGGCTTCTGTTCGGCGCTCGGCGGCGTCGTGTTCACGCTGTACGTGCTGTCGGGTTACGGGTTGCAGGCACAGGGCATGGAACTCGACGCGATCGCCGCGACCGTGATCGGCGGCACGCTGCTCACCGGCGGCGTGGGCTACGTGGTCGGCTCGGTGTTCGGTGTCGGCATCCTCGGCACGATCCAGGTGCTGATCACGTTCGACGGCACGTTGAGTTCGTGGTGGACGCGGATCGTGATCGGCGCGCTGCTGTGCGTGTTCTGCGTGCTGCAACGGGTGATCGAACGGCACGCCGTGCGGCGGCGCACGGGCGGCACGGGGCTCGGGGCGCCGCGGCCGACACGCAACCCCGCACCGGCGCGGCCAGCATCGCCCGACGAGGATGCCGCGCTGGTTTCGACGATGCG
>NZ_JAAGPH010000111.1:0-27633 GCF_017104705.1 Burkholderia sp. Se-20373
TTGTGGATCGCGGCCGGGGCGGCGATCCACAGCGCCGCGGCGAGCGCAAACGCACGCCGGACGTGCGTGAGCCGCCCGTTCCTTCCGCGAAGTGCGTTGCCAGTCATCGCCGTATCCCCGATCCGTTGCTCCGCTTCGCATTCTAGGGAGCGGGGCGGTCGCGCAAACGATGAATAGAGGGGGCCTTTGCCGCGTTATTCGCCCGATTGCCGGTTGCGTCCGGCGCCTACCATCGCTGTCATGGAAAAAAGCCTCTCGGGTCGCCATCCGGCATGAGGGGCGTGCAGCGCTTCATACGGAGAGACGCACACATGCTGGACAAACTCGATGCGGAATTCGCGTTCGGCCGACAGGCGCTGGACGTGCGCGCCTACCGGCAGGAACTGCTGTCGTCGAACATCGCGAACTCCGACACGCCCGGCTACCAGGCCCGCGACGTCGATTTCGCGTCGACGCTCGCGCGCTCGCTGAAGCAGGCGGGCGGCGGCCTCGCGCCGAGCAACGCGGCGCAACTGCCGATGGCGCAGCCGGCCGGCGTGACGAACGGGATGTCGATGGTGTCGACGGCGGCGGGCCACATGGCCGGCACCGCGAAGCTGATCCCGACGGGCGGCCCGTCGGACGACTACGGCCGTGCGCAGTACCGGATGCCGCTGCAGCCGGCGCTCGACGGCAACACGGTCGATCTCGACGTCGAGCGCGTGCAGTTCGCGAACAACGCGCTGCACTACCAGACCGGGATGACCGTGATGACCCAGCAGATCAAGGCGATGATCGCCGCGATCACGTCGAACCAGTGACGGCGCGTACCGCCGCCGAATCCGAGCAAAAGGAGCTTCCATGCCCTCGTTGATGAACATCTTCGGCGTCGCCGGCTCGGCGCTGTCCGCGCAGTCGCAGCGCCTGAACGTCACCGCGTCGAACCTCGCGAACGCCGACAGCGCGACCGGCCCCGACGGCAAGCCGTACAAGGCCAAGCAGGTCGTGTTCGCGACCGACCCGATCGGCGGCGCGCGCACCGCGTCCGGCCAGGGCGTGGGCGGCGTGCGCGTGACGAAGGTGATGGACGACCCGTCGCCGATGAAGTCGACCTACGACCCGTCGAACCCGGCCGCCGATTCGAACGGCTACGTGCAGATGCCGAACGTCGATCCGGTGCAGGAGATGGTGAACATGATCTCGGCCTCGCGCTCGTACCAGGCCAACGTCGAGACGCTGAACACCGCGAAGACGCTGATGCTCAAGACGCTGACGATCGGCTCGTAAGCCGCGCGCCGACCGACCATACCGACCCGACAGTTCCGACAGAAGGCCACCCAGGATGACTTCCTCCAGCACGACGATCGGCAGCAACGGCACCAACGTGTCGAACCTGCCGACCGACACGATGAACACCAACAACGTGTCGTCGACCAACGGCACGTCGGCGAGCGACCTGCAGGCGACGTTCCTGAAGCTGCTCGTCACGCAGCTGCAGAACCAGGATCCGACCAGCCCGGTCGACAGCTCGCAGATGACGTCGCAGCTCGCGCAGATCAACACGGTGAGCGGCATCGCGCAGCTGAACACGTCGCTCACGTCGCTGTCCACGCAGCTCACGGCCGGCCAGCAGACGCAGGCCGCGCTGCTGATCGGCACGAACGTGCTCGCGCCGGGCAACGCGGTCGCGGTGAAGAGCGGCGCGGCGTCGCCGTTCGGCGTGTCGCTCGCGAGTTCGGTGTCGAACCTGACGATCACCGTGAAGAACGCGGCGGGCACCGTGGTGAACACGATCAACGCGGGCGCGCAGTCGGCCGGCACCGTGCCGTTCAACTGGACGCCGACCGACGCGGCGGGCAACGCACTGCCGGACGGCAAGTACACCGTCAGCGCGTCGTACACCGACAGCAACGGCACGCCGCAGCCGGCCACGACGCTCGCGGCGTCGACCGTGCAGAGCGTGATCAAGCAGGCGGACGGCACGGCGGGGCTCGTGCTGTCGAACGGCACGACCGTGGGGCTGACCCAGGTTGCGTCGATTTTCCCGAACACCACCGCGTCGCCGCCATCCGGCAGCGGCACCACCTCCAACTGATACTGATCGAGCAATCTCGAAACGGAGACCGAAATGGGTTATCAACAGGGTCTGAGCGGCCTCGCGGGTGCATCGAACGCGCTCGACGTGATCGGCAACAACATCGCGAACGCGAACACGGTCGGCTTCAAGTCGAGCACCGCGCAGTTCGCCGACATGTATGCGAACTCGGTCGCGACGTCGACCAACACGCAGATCGGTATCGGTACGTCGCTGAACGCGGTGCAGCAGAACTTCGGCCAGGGCACGATCAACACGACGAGCTCGTCGCTCGACGTCGCGATCAACGGCAACGGCTTCTTCCAGATGTCGAACAACGGCGTGACGACCTACTCGCGCGACGGCACGTTCCAGCGCGACAAGAACGGCTTCATCGTCGATTCGCAAGGCCGTAACCTGATGGGCTATGCGGCCAACGGGGGCGGCGTGATCAACACCGCGCAGACCGTGCCGCTGCAGGCGCCGACGACCAACATCGCGCCGACCGCGACGACCAAGATCGGCGCGCAGTTCAACCTGAATTCGCAGGACGCGGTGCCGGCCAAGACGCCGTTCAGCGCGACCGACAACACGACCTACAACTACTCGACGTCGATCCAGGTGTACGACTCGCTCGGCGGTTCGCAGGCGGTCAACATGTACTTCGTGAAGTCCGCGGCCGGCACCTGGGAAGCGTACGCGGGCGTGCAGGGCGGCGCCACGACGGATCTCGGCACGGTCACGTTCGACGCGTCGGGCGCGATCAAGAGCACGACCACGGGCACGCCGCCCACGCCGACCACGTCGGTCGGCCAGTTCCAGTTCACGGTGCCGAACACCGACGGCTCGGCGACGCCGCAGAGCCTCACGCTCGACCTGACCGGCACGACGCAGTACGGCGGCAAGAACGGCGTGAACAACCTCGCGCAGGACGGCTACGCGAGCGGCACGCTGACGACCTACACGATCGGCACCGACGGCAAGCTGACCGGCAACTACTCGAACGGCCAGACCGCCGTGCTCGGCCAGATCGCGCTCGCGAACTTCAACAACCCGAACGGGCTGGTGAGCCTCGGCGGCAACCAGTACGCGGAAAGCTCCGCGTCGGGCGTGCCGCAGATCTCGGCGCCGGGCAGCACGAACCACGGCAAGCTGCAGGGCAGCGCGCTGGAAAACTCGAACGTCGACCTCACGTCGCAGCTCGTCAACCTGATCACCGCGCAGCGCAACTACCAGGCGAACGCGCAGACGATCAAGACGCAGCAGGCCGTCGACCAGACGATCATCAACCTGTAAGCGCGGACAACGGGCAGCCATGGACCGACTGATCTACACGGCGATGACGGGTGCGTCGCAGTCGCTCGACCAGCAGGCGGTGGTCGCGAACAACCTCGCGAACGCGTCGACGACGGGCTTTCGCGCGCAGCTCGCGACGTATCGCGCGGTGCCGATGAATTTCGGCGACGGCAGCACGAGCGACCCGACGACGACGCGCACCTACGTGCTCGCGTCGACGCCCGGCGCCGACTACACGCCGGGTCCGATCACGCGTACCGGCAACCCGCTCGACGTCGCCGTGCAGGGCGCGGGCTGGCTGGCGGTGCAGGCGGCCGACGGCAGCGAGGCGTACACGCGCGCCGGCAACCTGCACGTCGACGAGAACGGCCAGCTCGTCAACGCGAGCAACCTGCCGGTGGTCGGCAACGGCGGCCCGATCTCGGTGCCGCCGAACGCGGAAGTGACGATCGGCAAGGACGGCACGATTTCCGCGCTGATGCCGGGCGACCCGCCGACGGCGGTCGCGATCGTCGACCAGATGAAGCTCGTGAACCCGGACCCGGCCACGCTCACGCGCGGCAACGACGGGCTGTTCCGCACCGCCGACGGCAATCCGGCCGACGCCGACCCGAACGTGGTCGTCACGCCGAATTCGCTCGAAGGCAGCAACGTCAACCCGGTGACCGCGATGGTCGCGATGATCGACAACGCGCGCGCGTTCCAGCTGCAGTCGAAGCTGATCCAGACGGCCGACCAGAACGAGCAGACGGCGAACCAGCTGCTCAATTTCAGCTGAGCGCCCGCGCCAGCCCACGCAGGAGAACTGACAAGTGAACCGTTCGCTCTACATCGCCGCCACCGGCATGAATGCGCAGCAAGCGCAGATGGACGTGATTTCGAACAACCTCGCGAACACCAGCACGAACGGCTTCAAGGCGTCGCGCGCGGTGTTCGAGGATCTGCTGTACCAGACCATCCGCCAGCCGGGCGCGAACTCGACGCAGCAGACGGAACTGCCGTCGGGCCTGCAGCTCGGCACCGGCGTGCAGCAGGTCGCGACCGAGCGCCGGTACACGCAGGGCGGCCTCACGCAAACCGGCAACGCGAAGGACGTCGCGATCAACGGCGCGGGCTTCTTCCAGGTGCTGATGCCGGACGGCACGAACGCGTACACGCGCGACGGCGCGTTCCAGACCAACGCGCAGGGCCAGCTCGTCACGTCGAGCGGCTATCAGGTCCTGCCGGCAATCACGATCCCGCAGAACGCGACGTCGCTGACCATCGGCAAGGACGGCGTCGTGACGGTCACGCAGGCGGGCTCGACCAATTCGGTGCAGATCGGCTCGCTGCAGGTCGCGACCTTCATCAACCCGGCCGGCCTCGAGGCGCGCGGCGAAAACCTGTTCTCCGAGACGACGTCGTCGGGCGCGCCGAACGTGTCGCAACCGGGCCTGAACGGCGCGGGCACGCTCAACCAGAACTACGTCGAAGCGTCGAACGTGAACGTCGTGCAGGAGCTCGTCAACATGATCCAGACGCAGCGTGCCTACGAGATCAACAGCAAGGCCGTGACGACGTCCGACCAGATGCTGCAGACCGTCACGCAGATGAAGAGCTAACCGGAACACCCGTCGTCGCCATGAAGCAGGTTCGCCTCCTCCCGTCAGCCACCGTCCGCGCCGCATGCGCGGTCGCGGTGGCGGCGTTCGCCGCCGGCTGCGCGCAGATTCCGCGCGATCCGATCATCCAGCAGCCGATGACGGCGCAGCCGCCGACGCCGATGTCTATGCAGGCGCCCGGCTCGATCTACAACCCCGGCTACGCGGGGCGGCCGCTCTTCGAGGATCAGCGTCCGCGCAACGTCGGCGACATCCTGACGATCATGATCGCGGAGAACATCAACGCGACCAAGTCGTCGGGCGCGAACACGAACCGGCAGGGCAACACCGACTTCAACGTGCCGACGGCCGGCTTCCTCGGCGGGCTGTTCGCGAAGGCGAACCTGTCGGCGGCCGGCAACAACAAGTTCGCGGCGACCGGCGGCGCCAGCGCGGCGAACACGTTCAACGGCACGATCACGGTGACCGTCACCAACGTGCTGCCGAACGGCAACCTCGTGGTCAGCGGCGAGAAGCAGATGCTGATCAACCAGGGCAACGAATTCGTGCGCTTCTCGGGTGTCGTCAACCCGAACACGATCTCGGGCGCGAACTCCGTCTACTCGACGCAGGTCGCCGACGCGAAGATCGAATATTCGGCGAAGGGCTACATCAACGAAGCCGAGACGATGGGCTGGCTGCAGCGCTTCTTCCTCAACATCGCGCCGTGGTGATGACGATGCAGAAGACGCTACTCGACCGCCTCCCGGCCCGCGCGCATGCCGCCGCGCGGCTTGCCGTCGCGTTCGCGGCCGTGGCTGCGGCGTGCGTATTCGGCGCGGCGCCCGCGCACGCGGAACGCCTGAAGGATCTCGCGCAGATCCAGGGCGTGCGCGACAACCCGCTGATCGGCTATGGCCTCGTCGTCGGCCTCGACGGCACGGGCGACCAGACGATGCAGACGCCGTTCACCACGCAGACGCTCGCGAACATGCTCGCGAACCTCGGCATCTCGATCAACAACGGGTCGGCCAACGGCGGCGCGTCGCAGCTGAGCAACATGCAGCTGAAGAACGTCGCGGCCGTGATGGTGACCGCCACGCTGCCGCCGTTCGCGCGGCCGGGCGAGGCGCTCGACGTCACCGTGTCGTCGCTCGGCAACGCGAAGAGCCTGCGCGGCGGCACGCTGCTGCTGACGCCGCTGAAAGGCGCGGACGGTCAGGTCTACGCGCTCGCGCAGGGCAACATGGCGGTCGGCGGCGCCGGCGCCAGCGCGAACGGCAGCCGCGTGCAGGTGAACCAGCTCGCGGCCGGCCGGATCGTCGGCGGCGCGATCGTCGAGCGTTCGGTGCCGAACGCGATCGCGCAGATGAACGGCGTGCTGCAGCTGCAACTGAACGACATGGACTACGGCACCGCGCAGCGGATCGTGTCCGCGGTCAACTCGAGCTTCGGCCCGGGCACCGCGACGGCGCTCGACGGCCGCACGATCCAGCTCGCCGCGCCGGCCGATTCGGCGCAGCAGGTCGCGTTCATGGCGCGGCTGCAGAACCTCGACGTCAGCCCGGACAAGGCCGCGGCGAAGGTGATCCTGAACGCGCGCACCGGCTCGATCGTGATGAACCAGATGGTCACGCTGCAGAGCTGCGCGGTCGCGCACGGCAACCTGTCGGTCGTCGTCAACACGCAGCCGGTCGTGTCGCAGCCGGGGCCGTTCTCGAACGGGCAGACGGTGGTGGCGCAGCAGTCGCAGATCCAGCTGAAGCAGGACAACGGCGCGCTGAAAATGGTGACGGCCGGCGCGAATCTCGCCGACGTCGTGAAGGCGCTGAACACGCTCGGCGCGACGCCCGCGGACCTGATGTCGATCCTGCAGGCGATGAAGGCCGCCGGCGCGCTGCGCGCCGACCTGGAGATCATCTAAATGGCAGCCAGCCTCCCGAACGCGAACGACCTCACGCAGCGCTTTGCGCTCGACGTGCAGGGTTTCGACGCCCTGCGCGAGCAGGCGAAGCAATCGCCGCGGGCCGGCGCGAAGGCGGTCGCCGGCCAGTTCGACGCGATGTTCACGCAGATGATGCTCAAGAGCATGCGCGACGCGTCGCCCGACGGCGGGCTGTTCGATTCGCATACGTCGAAGATGTATACGTCGATGCTCGACCAGCAGCTCGCGCAGCAGATGTCGACGCGCGGGATCGGCGTGGCCGACGCGCTGATGAAGCAGCTGCTGCGCAATGCGGGGCAGGGCGCGGGCAGCGACACCGCGGCCGACGTCGGCGCGGCCGGGCTGGGCGCGGCCGGCTTCGGTGCGTCCGGCAACGAAGGTGGCCTCGCCGCGATGAACGCGATGGCGAAGGCCTACGCGAACTCGGCCAACAACGGCGGGCTCGCCGGCACGCGCGGCTATTCGGCCGGCAGCGCGCTGACGCCGCCGCTGAAGGGCGCGAGCGGCGTGCAGGACGCCGACGCGTTCGTCGACCGGCTCGCGGGCCCCGCGCAGGCGGCCAGCGCGTCGACCGGCATCCCGGCGCGCTTCATCGTCGGCCAGGCCGCGCTCGAATCGGGCTGGGGCAAGCGCGAGATCCGCGCGACCGACGGCTCGACGAGCTACAACGTGTTCGGCATCAAGGCGACCAAGAGCTGGACCGGCCGCACGGTGTCGGCGCTGACCACGGAATACGTGAACGGCACGCCGCGTCGCGTGGTCGCGAAATTCCGCGCGTACGATTCGTACGAGCACGCGATGACCGATTACGCGAACCTGCTGAAGAACAACCCGCGCTACTCGGGCGTGCTGAGCGCGAGCCGCAGCGTCGAAGGCTTCGCGCACGGGATGCAGAAGGCCGGTTACGCGACCGACCCGAACTACGCGAAAAAGCTGATCTCGATCATGCAGCAGATCGGCTGACGGCCCCCGTCGGCTCCCGCCTGTTGCACCCTCTGGACCGCGCCCGGCCGCCCGCCGCGCGCGGTTTCAACGTTTGCGCGAAAAAAATCCCCAATTCGATCTAAACTTTCGGTCAGCACTGCCGCTAAGTGTGAGAGACCTGCGACCGGGCCCCCGTTCTGGCCCGGTTTTATTGCGCACCGGTTGCCCGGGCGCCCATGACAAGAATGACCGGCTAGCCATGAATATCGAAACGTCGACGGACCCCAGCCTGGATGCAGGCCACTCCGGGCCCGACTATGCCCGCCGCAATCCGCTGGAAATCGGCGTGCAGCTGCGCAACCTCGTCAATCGCGGCGATTTCCTGACCGTCCAGTACCCGGGCGGCCAGCTCGTCACGCGCCTGCTCGAGGTGGATGTCGGCGCGCGGACGTTCACGTTCGACTGGGGTGCGCTGGCGGAGCAGAACGCCAGCATCCTCGGCGCGTCGCACTGCAAGTTCGCGGCCGCGCCGGAGGGCGTGCGCGTCGAATTCTCCACGGGCACGCCGCGCGAGACGCGCTACGAGGGGCTGCCCGCGTTCGTCGCCGATTTCCCCGACGTGCTGATGTGCATCCAGCGCCGCGAGTATTTCCGCGTCGATGCGCCGATCGTCGATCCGTTCCTGTGCCGCGGCAAGCTGCCGGACGGCGAAAGCTTCCTGTTCGAGGTGCACAACCTGTCGCTCGGCGGCGTGGGGCTGCGCACGGCCGACGAGCGCGTCGAGGCGCTCGAGGTCGGCACGCTGCTGCCCGACGTCGAGCTCGAGCTGACCGGCCACGGCAAGCTGTCGCTCGACCTGCAGCTCGTGTCGCAGCGTTCGACGCAGATGCCGAACGGGTCGCGGCGCTACCAGCTCGGCTTCCGCTACATGTCGCTGCCGGGCAGCGCGGAGAACACGCTGCAGCGGCTGATCACGCAGCTCGAGATGAAGCGCCGCTCGCTCGCGCGGGCCTGACGCGCAAGCGGCGGCCGGCCCCGCCCGGGGCGGCCCGCACGGCGTTTGCGGCACCCTCGGCCGCACGCCTGAACCGGCGACGCGCACGTGCGCGTCGCGCGTGCATTTTTTCCTCAATTTTTCCGATCGGCGGCCGTTATACCGGGAGTCACGCAACCCGGCGGCCGCGACGCGCGGCCGGCTCATCAGGATCGCGCATGTCCAACACACTCATGAACCTCGGCGTCAGCGGCCTGAATGCCGCGCTCTGGGGCCTCACGACGACCAGCAACAACATCAGCAACGCGGCGACGCCCGGCTATTCGGTCCAGCGGCCCGTGTATGCGGAAGCGAGCAGCCAATACTCGGGCAGCGGTTACATGCCGCAAGGCGTGAACACCGTCACCGTGCAGCGGCAGTACAGCCAGTACCTGAGCGACCAGCTGAACACCGCGCAGACGCAGGGCGGCGCGCTGTCGACGTGGTACACGCTCGTCGCGCAGCTGAACAACTACATCGGCAGCCCGACGGCGGGGGTCTCGACCGGGATCACGAACTACTTCACCGGGCTGCAGAACGTCGCGAACAACGCGTCCGACCCGTCGGTGCGGCAGACCGCGATCAGCAACGCGCAGACGCTGGCCAACCAGCTCAATGCGGCCGGCCAGCAGTACGACGCGCTGCGCCAGAGCGTGAACACGCAGCTCACCAGCACCGTGTCGCAGATCAACACGTACACCGCGCAGATCGCGCAGCTGAACCAGCAGATCGCGGCGGCGAGCAGCCAGGGGCAGCCGCCGAACCAGCTGCTGGACCAGCGCGACCTCGCGGTGTCGAACCTGTCGGGCCTGGCCGGTATCCAGGTCGTGCGCAACGACAGCGGTTACAGCGTGTTCATGTCGGGTGGCCAACCGCTCGTCGTCGCCGACAAGAGCTACCAGCTTGCGGCCGTCACGTCGCCGTCGGATCCGAGCGAACTGACCGTCGTGTCGCAGGGGATCGCCGGCGCGAAGCCGCAGGGGCCGAACCAGCCGTTGCCCGATTCGTCGCTGTCGGGCGGCACGCTCGGCGGCCTGCTCGCGTTCCGCAGCCAGACGCTCGACCCCGCGCAGGCCCAGCTCGGTGCGATCGCGACCAGCTTCGCCGCGCAGGTCAACGCGCAGAACGCGCTCGGCATCGACCTGTCGGGCAACAAGGGCGGCAACCTGTTCACGACGCCGTCGCCGACCGTGTACGCGAACCAGGGCAATACCGGCAACGCGTCGCTGTCCGTGTCGTTCGCGAACGCGTCGCAGCCGACGACGAGCGACTACACGCTGTCCTTCGACGGCGCGAATTACACGCTGACCGACCGCGCGAGCGGCGCGGTGGTCGACCAGAAGGCGGGGCCGATGCCGGTTTCGCTCGGCGGGCTGAATTTCTCGATCCCGTCGGGCTCGATGAGTGCCGGTGACAAGTTCACCGTGCTGCCGACGCGCGGCGCGCTGAACGGCTTCGGCCTCGCCACGACGAGCGCGTTGGCGATCGCGGCAGCCTCGCCGGCCGTCACGTCGGCGGCGAGCACCAACACCGGCACGGGCAAAATCACGCTGGGCGGCGTCACCGCGGGCTATCAAGTGCCGACGACCAAGCTGACCTATGACGCGACGGCGAAGACGCTGACGGGGTTCCCGGTCGGCACCACGGTGACGATCGGCACCACGCCGCCGACGTCGGTCACGATCAACAACCCGACGGACACCGTCCCGTACGACCCGGCGGCCGGCGCGACGATGACGATGTCGGGAACGGCCGCGGGCGCGCTCAACGGCGTGAGCGTCACGCTGTCCGGCGCCCCGGCGACCGGCGACTCGTTCACGATCGGGCCGTATGCGGGCGGCACCAGCGACGGCTCCAACGCGCTCGCGCTGTCGAAGCTGGTCAACGCGAAGGCGTTCGGCAACGGCACGACGACGCTCACGGGCGCGTATGCGAGCTACGTGAACGGCATCGGCAACACGACGACCCAGCTGAAATCGTCGAGCGCCGCGCAGACCGGGCTGATCGGCCAGATCACCGAGGCGCAGCAGTCGGTGTCGGGCGTGAGCACGAACGAGGAAGCGGCCAACCTGATGCAGTACCAGCAGTTCTACCAGGCGAACGCGAAAGTGATCCAGACGGCGGCGACGCTGTTCCAGACCGTGCTCGGCCTGTTCAATTGACCGGATTCGAGGGATAGAAGCGATGCGGATTTCCAGCGCCCAGTTCTTCCAGCTGAACGTTTCACAAATGAACGATCAGCAGGCCCAGCTTGCGCAGCTGTATCAGCAGATCTCGAGCGGTGTGAGCCTGCAGACGGCGGCGGACAATCCGGCCGGCGCGGCGCAGGCCGTGCAGCTGTCGATGACGTCGGCGACGCTGTCGCAGTACGCGACCAACCAGAACGCGGCGCTCGCGTCGCTGCAGGCCGAGGACCAGACGCTGCAGAACGTGAGCACCGTGCTGACGAACACGCAGTCGCTGCTCGTGCGCGCCGGCGACGGTTCGCTGTCCGACAGCGACCGCTCGGCGCTCGCCACGCAGCTGCAGGGTTACCGCGACCAGTTGATGACGCTCGCGAACACCAACGACGGCGCGGGCAACTACCTGTTCGCCGGCACGAAGAATTCGGCGGCGCCGTTTTCGACGACGCCGAGCGGCAGCGTCACCTATGTCGGCGACACCGGTACGCGCCAGGTGCAGATCGCCGATTCGAGCACCGTGTCGCAGGGCGACACGGGCGCGGCCGTATTCATGTCGGTGCCGGCGATCGGCAGCTCGCCGGTGCCGTCGGCCGGCGCGGGCAACACGGGCACCGGCACGATCGGCGCGGTCACGGTGACGAACCCGGCGATCGCGACGAACGGCCATCAGTTCTCGATCAAATTTGGCGGCACGGCCGCCGCGCCGACCTACACCGTGACCGACAACTCGGTCAGCCCGCCCACCACCACGCCGGCGCAGGCCTATTCGTCGGGCTCGGCGATCTCGCTCGGCGGCGGAATGACGGTGGCGGTGTCGGGCACGCCGGCCGCCGGCGACACGTTTGCCGTTGCGCCGGCGCCGCAGGCGAGCGGCGGCTCGGACGTGTTCTCGACGCTCGACGCGATGATCGCGGCGCTGAAGACGCCCGTGACGGGCAACGCAGTGGCGGGCGCGGCGCTGAAGAACGCGTTGATGACCGGCTCGACCAAGCTCGGCAACACGATGCGCAACGTCACGACGATCCAGGCATCGGTCGGTGGCCGCGAGCAGGAAGTCAAGGCGATGCAGGCCGTCAACCAGACCGCGTCGCTGCAGGTCACCAGCAACCTGTCCGACCTGACGAGCACCAACATGGTGACGACGATCAGCCAGTTCCTGCAGATGCAGAACGCGCTGACGGGCTCGCAGAAGGCGTACGCGCAGTTGCAGAACCTGTCGCTGTTCCAGTACATCAACCCCTGATGTCCGCCGCGCCGGCCGCGATGTGAGCGCCCGCTTGCGTCGCGGCCGGTGCCGGTCGCCGCCCGCGCCTGTTCCCGCGCGAGCGGGCGCTTCACCGGGGCGCGCCATCGTGCCCCGTTTCGCACACGCGGCAAGCCGCGCAACGTGCTCGCTGGCCCCACTCGGCGGCCCGCCTTTCCGCCCCGTTGTCGGCCTGCTTGCCAGCCCCATTTCCGCTCCGTAAACTCGCGCCAGATTCCAGACCGGCGCATCCTCCGCAGCCGGCGACCGACAGGAGCCCTTTTCCCCATGTCCGATTCCTACTTCCCGCGCTGGCGGGTGCAATCGACCGGCGCGGCCTCGCGCGTGGTCGGCCCCGACGAGCGCCTCGCGTGGCCGCAGATGGTCGCGATGGGCGTGCAGCACGTCGTCGCGATGTTCGGCTCGACCGTGCTCGCGCCGCTGCTGATGGGCTTCGACCCGAACCTGTGCATCTTCATGTCGGGCATCGGCACGCTGCTGTTCTTCGTGCTGGTCGGCGGCCGCGTGCCGAGCTACCTCGGCTCGAGCTTTGCGTTCATCGGCCTCGTGATCGCGGTGACCGGCTACGGCGGCAGCGGCCCGAACCCGAACATCCCGGTCGCGCTCGGCGGAATCGTCGCGTGCGGCGTCGTGTACGTCGCGCTCGGCCTGCTGGTGCAGGCGATCGGCACGCGCTGGATCGAGACGCTGATGCCGCCCGTCGTGACCGGCGCGGTGGTCGCGGTGATCGGGCTGAACCTCGCGCCGATCGCGGTCAAGGGCGTATCCGGATCGACCTTCGAATCGGTGATGGCGCTCGTCACGGTGCTGTGCGTCGGCGGCGTCGCGGTGTTCTCGCGCGGCATGGTGCAGCGCCTGCTGATCCTGGTCGGGCTGGTGATCGCCTACGCGATCTACGCGGTCGCGACCAACGGGATGGGGCTCGGCAAGCCGATCGATTTCTCGATCGTCGGGCAGGCGGCCTGGTTCGGGGTGCCGAGCTTCCGCGCGCCGGTGTTCGATCCGCACGCGATGCTGATGCTCGCGCCGATCGCGGTGATCCTGGTCGCGGAAAACCTCGGCCATATCAAGGCCGTCAGCGCGATGACGGGCGCGAGCCTCGATCGCTACGTGGGCCGCGCATTCATCGGCGACGGGCTCGCGACGATCGTATCGGGCAGCGTCGGCGGCACGGGCGTGACGACCTACGCGGAGAACATCGGCGTGATGGCCGTCACGCGGATCTACTCGACGCTCGTGTTCGCGGTCGCCGCGGTGATCGCGATCGTGCTCGGCTTCTCGCCGAAGTTCGGCGCGGTGATCCAGACGATTCCGGGCCCGGTGCTCGGCGGCGTGTCGATCGTCGTGTTCGGGCTGATCGCGGTGACGGGCGCGCGGATCTGGGTCGTCAACAAGGTCGACTTCTCCGACAACCGCAACCTGATCGTCGCGGCCGTCACGCTGGTGCTCGGCGCCGGCGACTTCTCGCTGAAGATCGGCGGCTTCGGGCTCGGCGGGATCGGCACCGCGACCTTCGGCGCGATCATCCTGTACGCGATCCTGCGCAAGGAAAAGGAACCGGGCCCGGTGGTCTGAGCGTCCGGCGGGCGGTGCGCCGCCGCCCGCGTCATCTTGTGCGCCGGGCGTCGAGGCGCTACGCGCCGACGTTCGACTGCGTCTGCAGCCACGCGCAGAACTGCGCGACGAGCGGATCGTCCGCCGGCGCGCGCGGCGCGATCCACCAGTAGCTGCGCGTCGCGATGCGCGGCCCCTCCAGCGGCATCACCAGCCGGCCGCTCGCGAGCTCGTCGTCGATCAGCGGCAACGGGCCGAGCGCGACGCCCAGGCCGTCGACGGCCGCCTGCAGCGCCAGGTAGAAGTGGTCGAACGACTGCCGCTTGCGCCCCTTCATCGCCACGCCGGCCGCCGCGAACCAGTCGCGCCAGCCTTCCGGCCGCGTATCCGAATGCAGCAGCACGTGGCGCGCGAGATCGTCCGCACGCGCGATCGGCGCGCGCTTGAGCAGCGCGGGGCTGCAGACGGGAATCACGCTTTCGTCGAGGAAGTGGCCGCTCGTGCAGTTCGGCCAGTGGCCGGGGCCGCGGCGGATCGCGACATCGAAGCCGTCGAGCGTATCGAGCGGCGCATTCGACGTCGACAGCTTCAGCTCGACGTTCGGCACGTCGCGCTGGAACCGCGACAGGCGCGGCAGCAGCCATTTCATCGCGAAGGTCGGCAGCGCATTGATGCGCAGCACGCGTGCCGCGCCCGTGTTGCGCAACTGCTCGGTCGCGCGCGCGATGCTGTCGAACGCCGCCCGCACGGTGTCGAGGTAGCGGCGGCCTTCGTCGGTGAGCTTCACGCGCTTGCCGTAGCGGTGGAACACCGGCTTGCCGAGCCAGGCCTCGAACCCGGCGATCTGCCGGCTGATGGCACCGTGAGTCACATGCAGCTCGTCGCCGGCGGCGCTGAAGCTTTCATGTCGTGCCGCGGCTTCAAAGGCCCGAAGCGCGGAAAAGGGTGGGAGATCGCGTGCCATGCTTGTGATTCTAGATCACAAGGGCGCGCCGATAAAATCGTTTTGCGGGCATGCCGAACGGCGGTAACCTCGGTTCACCGTTTGATAAGGAACCCCATGCAATCCGCTTCTCCGCCGGCCGCCCCGCCGCCGGCCGCCTCACCCCGCGGCGTCGGCCTTGCCGAGCTGTTCACCGGTTTCCTGTCGCTTGGCCTCATGTCGTTCGGCGGCGCGCTGCCGTTCGCGCGGCGCACCATCGTCGAAGAGCGCAAGTGGCTCTCCGCCGACGAATTCACCGATCTGCTCGGGCTGTGCCAGTTCCTGCCGGGCGGCAACGTGATCAACCTGTCGGTGGCCGTCGGCATGCGCTTTCGCGGCGTCGCCGGCGCGTTCGCCGGCATTCTCGGGCTGATCGCGGGCCCGACGCTCGTCGTCGTCGCGCTCGGCGTGCTGTACGCGAAGACGCAGAACGATCCGCGCGTGCAGCATCTCTTTGCGGGGCTGGCCGCGGCGGCCGCCGGGCTGCTCGTCGCGATGGCCGTGAAGGTCTTGAAGCCGCTGCGGCACGCGCGGGCGGCGGCCGGCATCGCGGCGCTCGCGTTCGTCGCGATCGCGGTGCTGCGCATTCCGCTGCTGACCACGATGCTCGTGCTGACGCCCGTCAGCGTGTGGTTCGCGTCGCGCCGCCGCGACGCGGGCACGCCGCAGCCGGCGCAGGCCGCGGCGCGCGACACGCAGCGAGGCGGCCGGCCATGAATGACACGCTGATCGCCATCGCGACGATCTTCAGCCAGTTGTCGCTGCTCGCGTTCGGCGGCGGCAACACGATCCTGCCGGAGATGCAGCGGCAGGTCGTCGACGTCCATCACTGGATGAGCGCGCACGAGTTCACCGCGCTGTTCGCGCTGGCCCAGGCGGCGCCCGGGCCGAACATGATGATCGTGTCGCTGGTGGGCTGGCACGTGGCCGGCTGGAGCGGGCTGTTGGTCGCGTCGCTCGCGAAGTTCGGGCCGTCGTCGATCGTCACCGTGCTCGCGCTGCATGCGTGGGAGCGCTTTCGCGACCGGCCATGGCGCCGCTACGTGCAGCAGGGGATGATGCCGGTCACCGCCGGGCTCGTCGCGGCCAGCGCGGTGCTGATCTCCGAGGCGTCGAACCGTACCGCGATCCAGTGGGGCATCACGGCCGCGTGCGCGGTGCTCGCGTGGCGCACGCGCATCCATCCGTTGTGGCTGCTCGCGGGCGGCGCGCTGATCGGGCTGACGGGCATCGGGCAGTGACCGGCGCACTTTGACCGCCCGTGCGCCATACTGGCGCGAATCTTCACGGGAGGCTCGATGGATCTCGACGGCGCCAGCCGCAATCTCACTGTCGCCGCGTTGCTGACGCTGTCCGGCGGCTACCTCGACGCGTACACGTATGTCGGCCACGGCCACGTGTTCGCGAACACGATGACCGGCAACGTCGCGCTGCTCGGCATCAACCTGTCGGCCGGCGATTGGGCCGCCGCGCTGCATCACGTGCCGCCGCTCGTCGGCTTCACGATCGCGGTGTTCGTCGCGCACCTGCTCGGGCTTGCCGCGCAGCGCGGCTGGATGAAGCACACCGCGTTCGCGAGCCTGCTCGTCGAGATCGCTTTTCTCGGCGTCGCCGCGAGCGGCCTCGTCGGCGCGTCGAGCGCGTGGCTGATTCCGGGCATCTCGTTCGTCGCGACGCTGCAGACGCTGTCGTTCACCCATCTCGAGGAACTGTCGTACACGTCGGTGATGACCACCGGCAACCTGCGGCGCGCCGCGCAGAAGCTGTTCGTCGGGCTGATCCCGCGCTACGACGCGGGGGCGCTGCACGACTCGGCGCTGCTCGCGACGATCAGCTTCTGCTTCCTGGCCGGCGCGGTGGTCGGCGGCCTCGTCACGCGGCTCGCGCCGGCGGTCGCGCTGTGGGGCGCCGTGCTGCTGCTGCTCGGCGCGTTCGCGGAAATCGTGCGACGTGCGTGGCGTCGGCACTCGGCCGACGGCGGGCCGGCCGCGGCCTGACCGCGCATCCTGCGGGCGCACCCCTGCGTGCACCCCCCGCGTGCGCTCGTGTCGCGGCGCCTGCCGCGCGATCCTTACAGACCCGACATGCCGTAAGCCGCGCAGGCGGCTGCTGCCATGCGGTGCCCGCCGCCCGCCGGGCAAGCCTCGCGCGCGCAGCGTTGTGCGCGGGCGACAGTTCCGCCGTTACCGCGCATTTCAATTTCTTTCAGCGATTGCAGTCGTCATATGATTCAGCCCACATCGCGCGCGCCAAGAACGTGAGCGATCGCCACCCGGCTGCGCACGCGGCCGGCCATGAATGGAGACACCTACAAAAAGGAAAGCTCATGAAGCAGACCATCCGACTCGCAGCCATCGCAGGGGGCGCCGCGCTCGCATTTGCCAGCCAGTACGCGGCCGCACAAAGCTCGGTCACGCTCTGGGGCGTCGCCGACGCCAGCATCCGTTACCTGACCAACGCCAACGCCAAGAACGACGGCCTGCTGTCGATGACCAACGGCGCGATCACGAACAGCCGCTTCGGCATCTACGGCACGGAAGACCTCGGCGGCGGCCTGAAGGCCGTGTTCAACCTCGAGAGCGGCGTGAACCTGCAGAACGGCGCGTTCGCCGACAGCGGCCGCCTGTTCAACCGCGCAGCGTACGTCGGCCTGCAGAGCCCGTACGGCACGGTGACCCTCGGCCGCCAGAAGACGCCGCTGTTCGACCTGCTGTCGGATACCTACGATCCGCTGACGGTCGGCAACTACCTCGAAAACGCATGGCTGCCGGTCGCACTCGGCGGCGGCCTGTATGCGGACAACCAGATCAAGTACACGGGCAAGTTCGACGGGCTGACCGCGAAGGCGATGTACTCGACCGGCACCAACTACGAATCGACCGGCGCGGGCGGCTTCTCGGGCCAGATCCCGGGTTCGCTCGGCAAGGGCAATGCGTGGGGCGTGTCGCTGTCGTACGTGATGGGCCCGCTCAGCATCGCGGCCGGCGCGCAGCAGAACAGCGACAACTCGGCGCGCAAGCAGACGATCTACCACGCGAACGTCGTGTATGCGTTCAGCAAGGCGAAGATCTACGCGGGCTACCTGCGCTCGAAGGACGACACGGGCTTCGTCGACAGCCTGCTCGCCCAGCAGACGATTCCGGTCGCGAAGGGCACCGGCCGGATCGACGACGGTCCGTTCGCGGGCGTGAGCTGGCAGGTCAGCGCGCCGCTGACGCTGACGGGCGCGTTCTACTACGACCACATGCGCAATGCGATGACCACCAACGGCACGCTTGCGAGCGGCAACCGCTACGCGATCGTCGGCATCGCCGAGTACGCGCTCAGCAAGCGCACGGAAGTCTACGGCACCGTCGACTTCAACAAGACGAACGGCGCGGCGAACGTCGAGCTGCCGGGTCGCAGCAACCAGACCGGCATCGCGATCGGCCTGCGCAATATCTTCTGACGAACGTCGGAACGCATCGGCCGGCAGTCGTCCGGCCCGCATCGAAGGGGCGCCGCGAGGCGCCTCTTTTTTTTCGTCACGCGACCTTCATGCGCGTACACGACTATTCGGCGAATGCTTCATCACGAGACCCCCGCGCCGTAAGGGTTTCGTCGGCAATCCAGAACATACTTTTACAGTGCGCGCGAAGCCTTTCCGCTACGCTGCGTGCATCGCCCGTTGCGTGCCGCCTGGCGCGCGCGTGCGTCGTTCCGGTCGCGCTCGGCGAGTGCGGCCGGCCTGGTCCGTAACTTGTGTATCCGGTGATGACAATCGCGGTCCGCCGGTTTTTTTCGTGGGACGATGCGCTCACGATTTTCTTGAAAGGGGATGACGATGGGTATCCTGAACACCGTGGGTGAAATCGCTGGCGCAGTTGCCGCTGTCGAAGGCGCGGAAAAGCTGGATCCGGATGCGGGCCTGCTGACCAAGGCGGCCGCCGCCGTCGCCGGCTTCAAGGGTGCGGAAGCGATCGAAGGCATGCTCGAGAAGAAAAAGGAAGACCAGCCCGAACAGGCTGCAGACGACACGCAGGCGACGGACGGCAGCGACACGTCGCAGGCATGAGCATGGCGGCTGGTCCGTCCGTGGGCGCGCCCTTCGCGCGCCCGGGCGGACCGGTGCCGCGCAGCCGGCAGGCCGGGCATGCGGTCGATCGGTGACGCATGACACACCCGGCAGCTGGTTTGACCGGCGAGAGGCAACGTCTCTCGCCGTTTTTTATGGGGCGCGCGCCGGGCTGCACCGTGCGCCGCAAGCATCCCGGATTCTTGCTATCGTGCCGTCATCCGAACTGCGATGAGGGAATGCGATGGATTTCGACTACGACCTGTTCGTCATCGGCGCCGGCTCGGGCGGCGTGCGGCTCGCACGCATGTCCGCGTCATACGGCGCGCGTGTCGGCATAGCGGAAGAAGAGCAGATCGGCGGCACCTGCGTGCTGCGCGGCTGCATTCCGAAGAAGCTGCTCGTCTACGCATCGCACTACCCGCATGACGTCGAGGACGCGAAGGGCTTCGGCTGGCGCTTCGGCGCCGGCACGCTCGACTGGCCCGCGCTGATCGCCGCGAAGGATCGCGAGATCAACCGGCTCAGCGACATCTACATCAACCTGCTGCGGCAATCGGGCGTCGAGATGCACGCGGGGCGTGCGACGCTCGTCGACGCGCATACGGTCGCGATCGGCGAACGCACGATCCGCGCGCGCCACATCGCGATCGCGACCGGCTCGCGCCCGTCGATGCCGGCGCGGCCCGGCATCGAGCACGCGATCACGTCGCGCGAGGCGCTGTCGCTTGCCGCGTGCCCCAAGCGCATCGCGGTGGTCGGCGGCGGCTATATCGCGGTCGAGTTCGCGGGCATCTTCAACGGTTTCGGCAGCCACGTCGACCTGTTCTATCGCGGCGAGAAGATCCTGCGCGGCTTCGACGACGACGTGCGCCAGTTCCTGACCGACGAGATGACGAAAGAGGGCGTCACGATCCATGCACGCTCGGTGATCGAGTCGATCGAGCGCGCGGACGACGGCACGCTGAGCGTGCGCGTCGGCGCTGCGCGGCACGGGCCGTACGACCAGGTGCTGTATGCGACCGGCCGTGTGCCGAACGTCGACGGCCTCGGGCTCGAGGAAACGGGCGTGATGCTCGACGCGCGTGGCGCGATCGCCGTCGATGCGTATTCGGCGACGTCGGTGCCGTCGATCCACGCGATCGGCGACGTCACGTCGCGGCCGCAGCTCACGCCGGTCGCGACGCGCGACGGCGGGTTGCTCGCCCGCACGCTGTTCGGCGGGTCGCGCGTCGCGGCCGATCACGAATGGGTGCCGTCGGCGGTGTTCAGCCAGCCCGAGGTCGCGACGGTCGGGCTCACCGAGTCGACCGCGCGCGACCTGTACGACGGCGACGTCGATATCTACCGCACGTCGTTCAAGGCGCTGCGCCACACGCTGTCGGGCCGCGACGAGCACACGCTGATGAAGCTGGTCGTCGCGCGCGACAGCCAGCGCGTGGTCGGCGCGCACATGGTCGGCCGCGATGCGGGTGAGATCATCCAGGGCATCGCGATCGCGATTCGCGCGGGCGCGACGAAGGCGCAGTTCGACGACACGATCGGCATTCACCCGACCGCGGCCGAGGAGTTCGTGACGATGCGGCAGAAGGTGGCGGAGTAGCGGGGGTGGCGCGTCGTCCCGCGCCGTCGTGCTGGCGGCCGGGGCGACACGCAGGCTTGTCGGTGTCGATCACAATCAGACTTTGATTTCTCCGCAACGATTGCGCTCGACATAGGGCGATTCCGTGCTGAAATCCCATTCAATATCAAGCGGCATGCGTTAATGGTCGATAATCCGGCTGCGCGCGTGACGGGCAATGGGCGAACGCTATAAAACAGCTTGCCGCGACTGTCCTGACTGGGGTTGAGCGATATTCGGCTCGAACAACATAAAAATTCGTCAATTATCTGAAGGCCCCTACGTCTCAATAAATACGTTTGGTATGATCGCGAAAAATCATGAACGGGGCCGATCATGCGCGACCAACAGCGCAGTCATCAGAACAACGGGGTAACGGGCGCTGACGCGATTCTCGCGTATTCCGCCGCTCTTCCGCCTTTTGCCGCAATCCTTCCATTGCGCGCGCGTTCCCTTCGCATTCCGCCTTTCACCGACGCGGCGATAATCGCGGCCCGGCGCATCGCGCATTGACGCGCACGCTGGCCCGTTCGCGCCGCACCTGTTCCGAGCGCCGTATCGTTCGCGAGCCGGCGCGCCCGTTCCGGGCATTCTTTCCACGCAAGGAGACCCAGCAGTGAACAACTACACACGACGTACCGTTCTCGTGGCGGCAGCCGTCGTCGCGGCGCTGTCCGGCTGCGCGACCGAATCGTCGCGCACGCTCGACGTGCCGGCCGTCAGCAGCGCGCAGAAGCCGTATGCGGGCAAGCCCGTCGCGATCGCGGTCGGCAAGTTCGACAACCGTTCGAGCTACATGCGCGGCATCTTCTCGGATGGCATCGACCGCCTGGGCGGACAGGCGAAGACGATCCTCGTCACACGCCTGCAGCAGAGCCGGCGCTTCAACGTGCTCGATCGCGAGAACCTCGACGAGATCAAGCAGGAAGCCGGCTTCATGAAGAAGGCGCAGGCCGTGAAGGGCGCGAACTACGTGGTGACGGGCGACGTGACCGAGTTCGGCCGCAAGGACGTCGGCGATCACCAGCTGTTCGGCATTCTCGGCCGCGGCAAGACGCAGGTCGCGTACGCGAAGGTCAACCTGAACATCGTCGACACGACGACGTCGGAAGTCGTCGCATCGAGCCAGGGCGCGGGCGAGTTCAGCCTGTCGAACCGAGAGGTGATCGGTTTCGGCGGCACGGCCGGCTACGACTCGACGCTGAACGGCAAGGTGCTGGACCTCGCAATCCAGGAGGCCGTGAATCATCTCGCCGACCAGGTCGACGCCGGTGCGCTGAAGAACGCGCCGTAAGCGCCGCGCGCGCCGGGGCCGGCGCCGCAGGCGATCGAATCACCACGACATCAAAAGAGAAAAGACCATGAAACGGGGTAACTGGCTGCCGGCGACGGCCGCCGCATTGCTGCTCGCCGGCTGCGCGAGCTCCACGCCGCCGCTCTATCAGTGGACGGGCTATCAGCCGCAGGTGTACGAGTACTTCAAGGGGCAGAAGTCGCCGCAGGAGCAGATCGACGCGCTCGAAAAGGCGCTGCAGGAGATCCGCGGGAAGGGCCATACGCCGCCACCGGGTTTCCATGCGCATCTCGGGATGCTGTACGCGAGCGTCGGCAACGAGCAGCAGGCCGAACAGGAACTGCAGGCCGAGAAACAGCTGTTCCCGGAATCCTCGACCTACATGGACTTCCTGCTGAAGAAGAAAACCGGTGCGCCGACGAAGGCCACGGATCCGAAGGCCGCCGCCCGGAAGGGTGCGGACCAGACGATCGCCGGCCAGAAGCATGCCGATCCGACTACCGCCAAACAGTGACGCGCCCGCCATGTTCAAGTCTCTCTCATTCAAGCTGATGTCCGTGCTGTCGCTCGTCGCGCTGCTGAGCGCGTGCGCGCAGCCGGTGAAACGCCCCGACTACACGGCGTTCAAGAAGAGCCAGCCGCGCTCGATCCTCGTGCTGCCGCCGGTCAATGAAACCTCCGAGGTCGGCGCGACCTACGGGATGCTGTCGCAGATGACGCTGCCGCTTGCCGAGTCCGGCTATTACGTCGTGCCGGTCGCGGTGATGGACGAGACCTTCAAGCAGAACGGCCTGACCAACGCGGCCGAGATCCAGGAGACGCCGCCCGCGAAGCTGCGCGAAATCTTCGGCGCGGACGCCGCGCTGTACACGAAGGTGTCGCAGTACGGCACCGTGTACCGGATCATCACGAGCGCGACGGTCGTGTCCGCGTCGACCAAGCTCGTCGACCTGCGCACCGGCGACGTGCTGTGGCAGGGCCAGGCCAGCGCGGCCAGCGACGAAGGCGGCAACAGCGGCGGCGGTGGCCTGATCGGCATGCTCGTGGTGGCGGCGGTCAAGCAGATCGCGAACACGCTGATGGACCAGAGCCACGACGTCGCCGCGTTTACGAGCGGGCGGCTGCTGACGGCGGGGCCGCCGACCGGTTTGCTGTATGGTCCGCACTCGCCGAAGTACGGCACCGACTGACACGCATCGCGCGCGTCATCAAGGCAAAACGGCTGCGCCGATGCGCAGCCGTTTTGCATGGTCGTGGCGCCGGGAAGCCGGCGCCCGCGTGACGGCTCAATGCACGCCGAACGCGTCGAGCAGCCGGTACCAGCTCATCGCGAGCACCAGCGCCGGCGTGCGCAATGCCTCGCCGCCCGGGAAGTCGCGGTGGCGGATCTTGTCGAACAGGTCGAAGCGGCTCGCCTGTCCGTTGATCGCCTCGGCGATCAGCTTGCCCGCGAGCGCGGTCGTGTTCACGCCGTGCCCCGAGAACCCCTGCGCGAAATACATCGTCGGCGCGATGCGGCCGAAGTGCGGCGCGCGGTTCATCGTGATGTCGACGAAGCCGCCCCACGCGTAATCGACCTTCACGTCCGCCAACTGCGGGAACGTCTTCAGCATGTCCGCGCGCATCGCCGCCGCGAGATCGCGCGGCTCCCGCGTCGAATAGCTGACCTTGCCGCCCCACACGAGCCGCGTGTCGGGTGCCGGCCGGAAATAGTCGAGCACGAAGCGGCTGTCGCAGATCGCCGCGCGCGCGGGCATCAGCGCGGCGGCGCGCGTGTCGCCGAGCGGCTCGGTCGCGATCACGTAGGTGCCGACCGGCATGATCTTCTTCGACAGCGCGGGCGCGAGCGTGCCGACGAAGGTGTTGCATGCGAGCACGACGAAGCGCGCGCGCACGTTGCCGCCGCTCGTCTCGACGACATGGCCGCCCGCGACGTCGCGCACGCGCGTCACGCAGCTGTCCTCGTGGATGCGCACGCCCGCGTCGGTCGCCGCGCGGGCGAGGCCGAGCGTGTAGTTCAGCGGATGCAGGTGGCCGCTGTCCGGGTCGTACAGGCCGCCGCAATAGCGCTCGGACTGCACATAGTCGCCGAGTTCGTCGGCTTCGACGAAATGGAAGCGGTCGTAGCCGAAGCGCTTCGCGGCTTCGTCGCGCCAGCGCTTCAGGCCGTCGGCGTCGCGCTCGGTGTTCGCGGCGGTCAGGTAGCCGGGCACCAGCGCGCAGTCGATGTCGTGCTGCGCGATGCGCGACTTCACGAGCGACAGCGTTTCGAGCCCCATGTCCCAGATGCGCTTCACGTCGCCTTCCGGCATGAACTGCCCGAACGTGTCGATGTCGCACGCGAACCCGCCGATCAGCTGGCCGCCGTTGCGGCCGCTCGCCGCCCATCCGACCCGCGACGCCTCGAGCACGGTCACCGAATGGCCGCGTTCGGCGAGATTGAGCGCGGCGGACAGGCCCGTGAGGCCCGCGCCGATCACGCACACGTCGGCATCGATCGTGCCGGCGAGCGGCGCGTGGCGGGTCGTATCGTTGGCGGTCGCCGCGTAGTAGGACGCGACGTGCGGCTGGTTGGCGAATGTCTGCATGGTCAGGATGACGGAGGAGTTTGGCTCAGAATAGCTCGCGCACGCGGTGGTACAGCATCCCGAGTTCGAGCGCGGGTTGCCGCCACGCGTCGCCGCCGGGGAAGCGCCGGTGACGCATGCGCGCGAACAGGTCGAACGCACGCGTGTCGCCCGCGATCGCGCCGGCGACCGCGCGTCCGGCGATGCCGGTGAGCGCGACGCCGTGGCCACTGAAGCCCTGGACGTAGAAGAAGTTCGGATCGAGTGCGCCAAAATCCGGCGCGCGGTTGCGTGTGACGTCGACGAAGCCGCCCCACGCATGGTCGACGCGCACGTCGCCGAGCTGCGGAAACACGCCGGCCATGCGCTGCCGGATCGTTTCGGCGAGCGTGGCGGGCGACGCGCCGGCCGAATTCGCGCGGCCGCCGAACAGCATCCGGTGGTCGGCCGACAGCCGGAAATAGTCGAGGAAGAAGTTGTTGTCGCACACGGCTTCGCGCTGCGCGATCAGCGCGTCGGCGCGCGCCTGGCCGAGCGGCTCGGTCGCGATGATATACGACGCGATCGGTGCGATGCGGGCGGCCGTCGCGGCCGGCAGCACGCCGCCGGGGCCCGCGTTGCAGCACGACACGACGAAGCGGCAGCGCACGTCGCCCGACGGCGTGCGCACGACGGGCCGCTCGCCGCGCACGACGTCGAGCGCGGGCGTATGCGCGTACAGCGCGACGCCTTCGCGGCGCGCGGCATCGGCCAGGCCGAGGCAGTACTTGAGCGGATGCAGGTGGCCCGACAGCGGATCGTAGACGCCCGCGAGATAGCGCGTCGATGCGATGCGCGCGCGGATCTCGCCGGTGTCGAGCCACGACAGCGACGGGTGGCCCCAGCGCTGCGTTGCGGCGTCCATCCACCCGTGCAGGTCGTTGATGCGGCGCGGTTTCGTCGCGACCGTCAGGTAGCCGCGCGTGAAGTCGCAGTCGATCCCGTAGCGCGCGATCCGCTCGGCGATCAGCGCGACGCCGTCGAGCGACAGCGACCACGCGGCGCGCGCGCCGTCGGCGCCGAGCTGCCGCTCGATCTCCTCGTCCTTCGCGAAGCCGGTGATCGCCTGGCCGCCGTTGCGGCCCGACGCACCCCAGCCGGGCCGGTGCGCGTCGATCACCGCGACGGACAGCCCGCGCGCGCGGCAGTCGAGCGCCGTCGACAGGCCCGCGAAGCCGGCGCCGATCACGCAGACGTCGACGTCGATCGTCCCGTCGAGCACGGGATCGTCCACGGCGGGGCGCACGGCCGTCGCTTCGTAGTACGAGTCGCGCGCGAGCGCATCGGCGCGGCGGGTGAAAGACTGCGTCATGAATCCGGCTCCTTCGTTGCAGCTGGCGGCGGTGCATCGCGCACCGTCATCCGGTCGGTAAAAACGGCGCGGGACGCCGTGCGTGCGGCACGGCGTCCCGCGCGAGCTGCGTCAGAACGAATAGATGAACTGCGTCGCGAGCAGGTCGTTGGACTTGCCATACGACCCGTCGTTGCGCAGGAACACCTTGTTGTTCGCCCAGTCGTGGCGGTATTCGACCTTCACGGTGATCTGCTGGGTCGGATAGAACAGCAGGTCGAGCGCGACATCCTGGCGCACGGCCCCCTTGCACTCGAAGCCCAGCCCGCCGCCGGCCTTCGACTGCGCGAGGCAGTCCGCGTCGACGCCGAAGCCGTTGCTCGGGTCCATCCCGTTGCCGTTCAGCGCGATACCGCCGCCACCGCCGCCGTTCTTCGAGTTGGCGAGCAGGTCGTAGCGCAGCGTCACGCCCATGCGGCCGACCACCGGTGCGTTGAACTTGCGGTGCGCGAGCAGCGACAGCCCGTACCACTGCGCGAGACCGCCGTTGAACGCCGCATGCTGCTGACGGCCGTAGTCGACTTCCGCGTTGTACTGGATGTCGGCGAGCGTGTAGGTCGCGTCGAGTTCACCGAAGAAGAACGAACCGTAGCCGCTCGGTGCCGCTCCGCCCGGGCCGTAGCTGACGACGCCATTCGCATCGATCGCGCTCGCGAGCGTCTGACGGCCGATGTTGAACGAACCGCCGAGATCGAGCGCACTGGACCACGTGTAGTCCGCGCGTGCGGTGAAGGTCGGCACCTTGTTGCTGGTGGTGATCGGATCGCCGAGCGCGTTGGTGCCCGTCGTCGTGACCGAGCCATACGTGCGGTACTGCTCGTTGCCGAGGAAGAACTTCCACGCCCAGTTGCCCTTCGTGTAGTTCGCGCCGATCCCGACGTAGCTGCCCGGATCCGAGAAATCGTACAGCAGGTTGTGCGTGAGCGTGAGCATCTGGTTCGACTGCTGCACCTCGTAGCCGCCGAAGCTCGGGATCAGGCCGGCGACCAGCGTCGTTTCGGCGGTGATCGGCACGTTGATGACCGCGGTGTTCAGCAGGTTGTCGGTGATCGAGCCGCGCGAGTTCTGCAGCAGCGTGATGCCGTTGCCGCGGTTCGGCATCAGCGTGATTTCCGCCGACGGCGCCATCGGGCCGACGCCGAACGTCTTCTTGATGTCGAGGTAGAGATCGCCGAACGTGCTGTTGAAGTAGTTGTACGCGTTCTCGTGGTTCGCGAACAGGAACGACGACGTGCCGGCCGCGCGGTTGTAGATGTAGGTCGGATCGATGTAGCCGGTGACCGACAGGCCGGCGAGCGGGCCCGTGTTGGCCGCGTCCGTCAGCGAGTCGACCTTCAGCTGCTGGTTCGCGATCTGCTGCTTCATTTCGCCGACCTCGTCGTTGGTCAGCGTGGCCTGCGCACGGCCGTAGTCCGGCGAGCCCGGGTCGACGGCCACCGCGGCCGGCGCGGCGCCGGCCCCTGCCTTCGTGCCGGCCTGAGCGGTCGCGGTGCCGCCCTTTGCGGACAGTTGCGCCTGCATCGCCTTCATCTGCTTCTGCAGCGCCGCGACCTGCGCCTGCAGCGCCTTGATCTCGGCGGATGTCGAGTCGGCCAGCGCGATGCCCGGTAACGCGCCGGCCACCAGCAGGCAGATCAGTTTCTTCTTCATTGCGGATTCTCCTTGTCGTGCGCCTGTCAAATCGGAATCGAATCGCGCGCCCCCCCTGGGGCGGCGCGTGTTGCTTGTCTGCAGTGCTTGTTATCTTTGCAGCAGGACGCGGCGTATCACGCCACCGCGAACGCCGCCTTCATGTCGGCGATGCGGCGCCGCTCGCGCGCGATCATCATCCGGTTCACGACGATCACGCCGATCGTCACCGCCGTGATGAACAGCGTCGCCAGCGCGTTCATC